>JAFEGE010000088.1 GCA_018240105.1 Verrucomicrobiota bacterium
AGTTTACCTTGCCATTTTATCTCCGCAAAGAGTGCGAGCATGCCTCGCCATAAAGTGATTTGCTCGCCCGGATGACACCGGTCGGACGGGCTTTCAAATTTTATCTTTGTCTTAGTTCTTTCAATATGTAAAACCATAAGGCGGTGGCGCGTCCAGTTGTGATTTGCTTTCAAATTTTATCTTTGTCTTAGTTCTTTCAATGGACTGCTCCAATGAAACCAAAGGCTTTCTGTTGTGATTTGCTTTCAAATTTTATCTTTGTCTTAGTTCTTTCAATGCATTGGCCTAAGACTACATATTCTTCCTGGTTGTGATTTGCTTTCAAATTTTATCTTTGTCTTAGTTCTTTCAATATGGTGTAGTTAATTATCTCTTTCCGGTTTGTTGTGATTTGCTTTCAAATTTTATCTTTGTCTTAGTTCTTTCAATTCTTGGTCAGTCCTGAAAAAATATTTGATTGTTGTGATTTGCTTTCAAATTTTATCTTTGTCTTAGTTCTTTCAATCGCAGCCATTGTCAACTTTTATTTTATCAAGTTGTGATTTGCTTTCAAATTTTATCTTTGTCTTAGTTCTTTCAATTGGATATAGGCATTGAATGTTTTAGGAGAGGTTGTGATTTGCTTTCAAATTTTATCTTTGACAACGTTCTTACAATGGCTGACGATATAATGATAGATGGATTTCTGTTGTGATTTGCTTTCAAATTTTATCTTTGACAACGTTCTTACAATAATATTGACAGGACAAAAGCAGTCATTAAGTTGTGATTTGCTTTCAAATTTTATCTTTGACAACGTTCTTACAATGACCTGCTCTGGATTTGCAATCATATCAATGTTGTGATTTGCTTTCAAATTTTATCTTTGACAACGTTCTTACAATTTGTGAATATGTATCAACCTTAAAAGAAGTGTTGTGATTTGCTTTCAAATTTTATCTTTGACAACGTTCTTACAATCGATTTCTAACAATTTAAATAAATTCATTAGTTGTGATTTGCTTTCAAATTTTATCTTTGACAACGTTCTTACAATTAAAAAAGTAGATTATAAAATACTTAAATGGTTGTGATTTGCTTTCAAATTTTATCTTTGACAACGTTCTTACAATAGAAAGAGCGGCAAGAGAAGCTGCCGAGCGGTTGTGATTTGCTTTCAAATTTTATCTTTGACAACGTTCTTACAATAACAGCTTGTGAAAAGGAAGGGTTTGATTTGTTGTGATTTGCTTTCAAATTTTATCTTTGACAACGTTCTTACAATTTATACCGTACAAACTAATGACAACAGTAGGTTGTGATTTGCTTTCAAATTTTATCTTTGACAACGTTCTTACAATAATGGGAAAAAATATAAACTTTATAAATATGTTGTGATTTGCTTTCAAATTTTATCTTTGACAACGTTCTTACAATTAATGTCAAAATCATCTGCAATGCTGTTGTGTTGTGATTTGCTTTCAAATTTTATCTTTGACAACGTTCTTACAATTTCAACAATTTACACAAGATTTTAAAATTGGTTGTGATTTGCTTTCAAATTTTATCTTTGACAACGTTCTTACAATTCAATTATTTTCCAACCCTCCCAATTAGGAGTTGTGATTTGCTTTCAAATTTTATCTTTGACAACGTTCTTACAATTAGTCGTTGAGTATTCAAATCCCCAATGTTGTTGTGATTTGCTTTCAAATTTTATCTTTGACAACGTTCTTACAATTGCATAGCCCGCACTTGCAGCCATTCCACGTTGTGATTTGCTTTCAAATTTTATCTTTGACAACGTTCTTACAATTAAGATGGCATTATATAGACTCGTACAGTTGTTGTGATTTGCTTTCAAATTTTATCTTTGACAACGTTCTTACAATGTCTTACAGTTGTATCTGTAGCTGTTGTTTGTTGTGATTTGCTTTCAAATTTTATCTTTGACAACGTTCTTACAATATTGAACGGCATTATCATTTGTGGACAGGAGTTGTGATTTGCTTTCAAATTTTATCTTTGACAACGTTCTTACAATGAATGCAAATAAATACAGTAGCGATATGAGTTGTGATTTGCTTTCAAATTTTATCTTTGACAACGTTCTTACAATTTTCAATATAAACATATTCTTGCACTGCAGTTGTGATTTGCTTTCAAATTTTATCTTTGACAACGTTCTTACAATAATAATCATCTTCGGCTTGTTTAAAATATTGTTGTGATTTGCTTTCAAATTTTATCTTTGACAACGTTCTTACAATGCACCTGAATAGAGATGAACACACTGTTGGGTTGTGATTTGCTTTCAAATTTTATCTTTGACAACGTTCTTACAATCACGTTCTTGTTTATACTCGCCTTGTTTGTGTTGTGATTTGCTTTCAAATTTTATCTTTGACAACGTTCTTACAATCTTCTTATAATTATACTGTTTCATGTTTTTGTTGTGATTTGCTTTCAAATTTTATCTTTGACAACGTTCTTACAATACGATCATTATCTATCGCTACGTTAACATTGTTGTGATTTGCTTTCAAATTTTATCTTTGACAACGTTCTTACAATACCACGCAATGCAATACAATGTGTAATGCTGTTGTGATTTGCTTTCAAATTTTATCTTTGACAACGTTCTTACAATGGCTGATGCTAAAAGGTACTTCCGTGTTGGGTTGTGATTTGCTTTCAAATTTTATCTTTGACAACTTATGTTTGAAGAAATAACTTTAAATGAATGTTGTGATTTGCTTTCAAATTTTATCTTTGACAACGTTCTTACAATGAAAGAGAAAGAAAAGATTGATTCGGATTAGTTGTGATTTGCTTTCAAATTTTATCTTTGACAACGTTCTTACAATCCATTTGATAATTACATAGCTAAGATACTGTTGTGATTTGCTTTCAAATTTTATCTTTGACAACGTTCTTACAATACCTTCCATCTTGTTGAGTTCGGCAATGGCGTTGTGATTTGCTTTCAAATTTTATCTTTGACAACGTTCTTACAATTTCTTTTGCTGAATTAAGCAGCATTTTTTCGTTGTGATTTGCTTTCAAATTTTATCTTTGACAACGTTCTTACAATTTCCTGTCAACACAGAAGGTGTGGTGATAGGTTGTGATTTGCTTTCAAATTTTATCTTTGACAACGTTCTTACAATAGATGGTGAAAAATATTTACGACAATCCACGTTGTGATTTGCTTTCAAATTTTATCTTTGACAACGTTCTTACAATACACCAACGGAAACGGTCTTGAAGAAACTCGTTGTGATTTGCTTTCAAATTTTATCTTTGACAACGTTCTTACAATCAGGGCATGGCGCACCAATCTCAAACCCAAGTTGTGATTTGCTTTCAAATTTTATCTTTGACAACGTTCTTACAATAGATAAAATATACATTGAAACGATGTTTTAGTTGTGATTTGCTTTCAAATTTTATCTTTGACAACGTTCTTACAATCTAATGCGGCAATGGTTCCTGCACTGGCGAGTTGTGATTTGCTTTCAAATTTTATCTTTGACAACGTTCTTACAATACAGACTTTGCATAAGCGGCTGTCACAGATGTTGTGATTTGCTTTCAAATTTTATCTTTGACAACGTTCTTACAATCTTTCCTGTTAAAGATATTATGAATCAACAATTTATGCTTTGTTTAAGGTTTTAAAAATCAGGTTAAGAACTAAAAATCCCGCTGCATTAGTGGGATTTTTCATTTCTGTTGCAGCGTTTTTTCAAAAAGCTATTTTTTAAAACAACTCTAATTGTTGACTGGTTTGCTGCTTTTGTTGTTCTTTTTTTCCATAAAAAACTTCCATTTGCCCAAACTGTTTGTCTGTAATTTGCAATATGCCAATTTTTCCTTCAGAGGGTAACGATTTTTTTACCCTATTGCGGTGTACTTGTGCATTTTCGCTGCTGTTGCTATGGCGGATGTACATACTGAACTGAAACATCTGAAAACCATCCTGCAATAAATCTTTCCGGAACTTGGCTGCCAACTTACGATGCTTCTTGGTTTCTGTTGGCAAGTCAAACATTACAAGTGTCCACATAACACGATAGGC
>JAFEGE010000089.1 GCA_018240105.1 Verrucomicrobiota bacterium
CCCTTTCTTTTTCACGCCTATCCTGTAACACAGCTTTTTGGCGTCTTTCAAGAGCTCTCTACGCTCTTTACCGTACTTCACAGACTAGAGGTTCCTGAAGATACCGACAATTACATAAAACGCTTAGAAAAAATTCCTTTTTTACTACAAGAGGTGCGGACTTTAATGGCCTATCAAGAAAAAGAAGGCATTATCCCACCGCGCTTTGCGTTAGAAAAATCGCTTCTTATGCTCCAAGGGTTTTTAAAAAGCAAACCTACAGAGCATCTTTTTTACACACATCTTTTAGGTAAGGCAGATAAAAAACAGCTCTCTTTAGCTAAAACCGTCTTAGAAAAAGATGTTTATCCCGCTTATCGCGCTCTAGAAAAAACTTTAGAAACTCTTCTTATAAAAGCCACAGAAAACCATGGTGTATGGGCGCTACCAGATGGTGATGCCTATTACGCGCATTGCTTAAAGGGCCATACGACTACCTCTTTAACACCGCAAGAAATCCATGATATGGGCTATAAAGAGGTACAAGATATCAAAGCACAAATACGGATTCTTTTCCAAAAAGAGGGGCTTGACGATCCTTCAAAAAATGTCGGAGAACTGATACGCGACCTTTCTAAAGATCCTAGATTTTACTACGCTAATACAGAAGAGGGACGAGCTCTCTGCTTAGAAGACTTTAACAAAATTTTAGAGCGGTCTCGAAAAACTCTCTGGCCTCTCTTTAATATGACGCCAAAAACAAAAGTCATGGTAGAGCGAGTTCCTATAACAGATGAGTTAGGAGCACCTGGCGCTTATTATTTACCACCAAGCCTTGATGGGTCAAGGCCTGGTATATTCTATGCAAATCTTAGAGACATGCGAGAAATGCCCAAATATGAAATGGAAACGCTGGCTGTTCATGAAGCAGAGCCAGGCCACCACTTCCAACTAAGCCTTCAAAATGAAATAGACCTACCGACCCTTCGAAAAATAGAGAGTGGCTATACTGCCTATGTAGAGGGTTGGGCCCTTTATACAGAAAAGCTTGCCTATGAAGAGAATTTTTACTCTGACTCCTTTTATCGTATAGGCCATTTACAAGCTGAACTTCTGCGAGCGGTGCGCCTTGTCGTAGATACAGGCATCCATTATAAAAAATGGTCTCGTGAAGAGGCTATTGCTTATATGGAAAAAGAGACTGGCATCGATAACAAAAATGTAGTCACAGAAATAGAGCGCTACTTTGTCCTTCCTGGACAAGCGTGCGCCTATAAAATAGGCCAGCTAAAAATCCTAGAGCTTAGGAAAAAAGCAAAAGATAGCCTGGGACCACTTTTTTCTATCCAAGAGTTTCATGACGCTGTTCTAAAGCTAGGGGCTGTTCCCATACCTGTTTTAGAAAAAGGGGTAGCTCTTTATATAGAAGAGACTAAAACTCTTAGCAAGAAACCTCTTCGTTAAAAACAATCTTTACATAGCTAGCTCTTTTATAATATTTTTTTGTCTTCAAATTAAAAAATTCTTTACAAAAGAACTATAACTTAAACTTATCTTTATCATTTACAAATAAATTCTTATTTCTATACTCTCACTCTGTAATTTTGGGATTAGGACCCATTATGTCTAATTTGTTTAAAACAGCTTTTTTTCATAAACGACTCTCTTCGTTAAAATTTATTTTTTTAACATATTCATTAACAACATGTTCGATCTTAACAAAAAAAGCTAAGAGCCTCTCTTCTCTCTGGAAAAAGGCTTTAGGGCCGCTTTGCCTCTTATTTGCTTTTACTCTGCAGGGCTGTGGACAGCCCTCCTGTGGTCAGGGTGCCATCAAGCTCCCCTCTCATGAAAAAAAAATCCTAAGGCTTAATTTCTCAAAGTCCTTATCGACATTTGATCCTAGAAAAATGGGTGATCATCTCTCTTCTAATCTAGGGTTTATGCTATTTGATGGGTTAACCAATATGACCAAAGAATCCTCCCATAGCCTGGCTCTAGCTGAAACAATCACCTTTAATGAAGCAAAAGATCTCTACACTTTTACTCTCAGAGAGGCCTTTTGGTCTGACGGCTCTTTAATTAGAGCGGAAGATTTTGTACGTTCTTGGCAAACAATTGTCTCCCAAAACTTTCCATCCCCTAGTTGCCAGCTTCTCTATCCTATTTTCGGTGCGGAAAAGGCAAAAAAAGGAGCCTTTTCACCAGGAGCTATTGGTGTGAAGGCGCTGGATGAGCGCACATTAGAAGTAAAACTTGAGCGCCCAACCCCCTTCTTTTTAGATCTTACATCCTTTATTGTTCTCTTTCCTCTACATAAGTCTATGGAAAAAGCCGATGAAATTGCCAAGGAAAACCCCGAAGCTTTTGTTTGTAGCGGCCCTTTTCGTTTAAAGCTTTATCTTCCCGATCAAGAGATCCAACTTGAAAAAAACCCCTTTTACTGGAACCAAGAAGCTGTTTTCCTAGATGAGATCCATATTAGCCTTGTTCACCAAGATACAACTGCTTTTTATATGTATCAAAAAGACCAGCTTGATCTTATCGGCTTTAGTTTCTCTCAAGTCCCTAAAGATGCTGTTTTAAGTTTGAAAAAAAAGGGTGAGCTTCTCTTTAAGCCAATAGCTGCAACAACTCTCTGCCAATTCAATACCTTAGCATTTCCTTTTTACAATAAAAACTTTAGAAAAGCGGTAGCTCTAGCTATCAACCGATCTGAAATTGTAGAACATGTCACAATGCTTGGTGAAAAGATTGCAACCTCTATCATTTCTCCTCTTCTAAAAGAGGGTCGTGAAGACCCTTTTTTTCCTGATGGAGCCAGCGGCGAAGCTAGGAAATACTTACATATAGCGCTAGATGAACTAGGTTGCAGCTTAGAAGATATAGAGCCAATCCCTTATCTTTACAGTATCTCCGAGATGAATACAGCGCTGGCCCAGGCTATTGCAGGACAACTTTCTGAAACTCTAGGTATTGTGATAAAACCGCAAGGATGCGAATTTAAACTCTTTCTAGATAAACTTCGCAGACGAGACTTTATGATGAGTCAGAGCGCCTGGATCGCGCAATACAATGATCTCATGAACATCTTAGAGAGATTTAAAGATAAAGAGGGACCAACTAATGATCCGGGCTGGGAGAATCCAGCCTACAAAAAACTCTTAGAAGAGTCCTATTTTTGTAAGACTAAAGAAGAGCGCTTTCATCTTTTAGAAGAAGCGGAAGCACTCTTTATGGAAGATCTCCCACAAGTACCACTCTTTCATTGGCACTACCCCTATTTACAAAAGCCTTACGTGAAAGGTCTCTATGTCTCACCGATAGGATCTGTCCATGTAACCCATGTAGACCTTGTAAAAGAGAGAAAGAATTCATGATCCAGCCTCTCCTACCTCTAGATCTTCCAGCCATCGGCCCAACCGTTTTAGATCTTCTTTTAGAGGTAGAACCGCTCTTTGAATGCCCAAGTGATGCTAAAGAGAGCTTTAAAGCTTACCTAGAGTCTATAAAATGGCTTATCTACCGGGTGATTCCTAAAGATCTTCTCCTGTTCGGTAAATCGATAGAATCTTTAGATGAGAGGGATAAAATTGAAGCATTTTATAAACAGCTTGAGGAAGCTATCCCTATTTCGCATGCAACCGAAACAAAAGGACAAGTTCCCTGTACACTCTCCTTTGCAACCCTTTGCCAAGCAAATTATACACATGGTGTTGGTCGATTTTTAGCTGATATTTATAGCCGTTGGCTCGTTCCTGGCAAACAGCTAACTCTTGTCTATATGCACTCTCTTGCCTTCGCTTTTACTTTAAAACCTGACCATGGCTACTACCTCCACGAACTATTTGTCACGATAGATAACAAAAAAGATCTCTCTATCTTAGAGGCGCATTTATCAAATGTGCAAAAAGAGATACAACTTAACATTTTGGCTGTGCAGTACGCACGTAAAATCATCTCTCTAAAGTCTCTCACCTCAGAGCAAAAGCGCATTATTATCCAAGAAAACATCTCTTCTTTGCTCCATCGCCCTCAAAAAGAGATAGAGGATAGCATCTTTGACCACATGCACCACCTCTTCATTAAAGTCTCTGCAGAAGAAAAGATCTCCTCTATTAAAGAGCACATCTCTCCTCTTGTTGAATTAAGGCCCCAAATCTTTGAAAGAGACATATTTCACCAGTTACAGAATTTCGCGATTCTCTTTAAAGATACCTTTACAGTAAAGCGCGACAGCAAACACTTAACACGCATGATCGCTTATGGTTATCTTTTCCGTAAGGTGATCACAAATCTCATTCTCTCTGAACCGCATGTAAGACACCTTAGCATAAAACTTCTCCATACAAATCTTTTAATAGGAAATGAGATAAAGCCCGTCATAGGGATTCTTATCACAATCAATTTCTTAAGAGATAATGAAATCATTGGAGACAAGCACCTATTTAAGGCGATCCAAAGTATTTTACCAAATGCTGAGAAGGTACCAGACTCGGTTATCCATGATAGACACACGCAGGGTCAGGTACGGACAATCTACATGGAAGTCTATAAGCAACAGGGGCTTTTCACAAGACAAGAGATTAAAAATTTAAAGGCACGCCTTTTTAATGAGATTAAAACGCGTATTGAAAGCGTAATTAATCCTATCTTCATGCCACGTAATGAAGAGGAAGTCCTTCGAAATATTTTAACTCTTAGCAACCAGCTAAAATATATCCAAGACATCCCACAAGTCATTATTACCTTTCATAAACAAACAGATTCAAAGCTCACCTTTACGATTATTTTGCTTCGTATTTTAAAGGGAGATTACCAGCCCCTACAGAAGCTCTTTACAAAGCACAAAGCTAAAGTAAAATTTTCAGATCATGAAATTAGGACCGTTGGGCTTGTTCGTAAAAAGTATCCGAAAGAAGCTAATATCTTCGAGATGCATTTAGAGAAAAAGTTCTTCTTACGCAAAGACTTCTCTGTAGATTTAAGCGAAGCCAGAAAGGCGGCTTTTCACACCCTTACCGATATGCTTGGCGAACTGCGCGACTACAATGGCGGCATGATCTCAAAGCGTTTAGAAGTATTAGGAGAGCTTAAAAAACTCCTCCTACAAATTAACATTCGTAATGACTTTCTCTTAGAGAATTTCTTCTACTCTCTAAGCCCTAATTACATGCAGAGCATCTTAGCACCCCATATCTTGAAAAAAGTCTTTCTCTTTCTCCTCGAGGCCTTAGAAAACAATTATAACACCCACATCTACTTTTTAAAGACACAGATCGTTGAGGGCTATTTTCTATTAGCAATCGGCGCTGTGAATCCATCCTTTAAAGAGTTCATTGAAAAAAAATTAGAGCTTTTTGAGTTTGAGCCCTCCTCCCTTACCTCCTCTTTTGTCAATATGCAAGACATTAGCTGTCTCTCTTTCATTCTTAAATTCAGTGACTCTGACCAACACCAAAAATTTCTACAAACGATCATCGAAGCCGTTAAAATATGGAAAGAGACTGTACAAAAAACACTTTCCAAAGATATCTTCTCTGGATTAAAACTCGGTTAATCCATGCTAGAAAAATTGCTTAAAGAGCTCCACGAATTTGTAGAAGAGCGCCTCTGGCATGTGCACCATCACCCTAAAAATCTTGTAGGCGCGCTTTTAGTTGAGATAACCGAACTTGCCGAACACTTTATTCCAGAAACTCCTATCTCTAAAGAAGAGCTTCTATGCGAGATAGGCGATGTCAATAACATCCTCCTCCTTACAAAAGATAATCTACAAGTTAGCATACCCGAAAACACACCTCCCTCAAACCTCTTCATCACAAGCCAAGTGCTCGACCTTATAAGAAAAGCCGGCCTTCTCTACGACCATTTTCTTTGGATGACGGATGAAGAGAGTAGATCCTACCAGCCTGTAGAAGAAGTTTCCGCTCTTTACGCTCCCGTCTACAGAGCTTTTATTACACTCACTGCGACTCTAGGTATAGATCCTATCGCTGCTGGCTTTCAAAAACTCTCACTCCACCGTAAAAAATATCCGAAAGAGCTGATTGCAGGTAACCTTAACGCGTATTATGAGAGGAAAAAAGCATGGAGAAAAAACCCACCCGAATCTTTTTCTTAATCTTAGGAGTCTTTGTTATGCCTCATCTATCCGCTTCTTACGGTTTATGGAATTCCCCTATCTCTGCAGATATGGTAGCAGAGCAGGGGATACGCTTCTCTTACGTAGATAGCCATGAAGGAGAAATCTATTGGGTAGAGAGTCGCCCTAAAGAGATGGGAAGATCTGCCTTGGTAAGACAAAGAGATGGCCAAAGTATCGTGCCAGAGCCTTTTAGCGTACGCACAACTGTCCATGAATATGGTGGTAAGAGTTTTGCTTTCTACAAAGATACCCTCTATTTTGTAAACTTCAAAGACCAGCATCTTTACTCTAAAAAACTAGATGAAAAGCTCCCCTCACTCCTTATAGATGCCCCCTCTAAACGATTTGCAGACTTTGTTGTCCATCCGAGCGGTAAATATCTATTCTCCATTATGGAAGACCATACCGATGAAGCTGATGTTCGAAACAGCCTTGTTAAAATTGATCTAGAGACAAAAGAGATCACCACCATAGCTGAAGGCCATGATTTTTATGCAGCGCCACGGCTAAATAGAGAGGCTACAAAGCTTGCTTACATCTTCTGGGATCGGCCTAACATGCCATGGGATGGGACAGAGCTTTGTCTTGTAACTTTAGATAGTCAAGGGAGACCTCTCTCCACAAAAAAAATCGCTGGCGGCAAAGAAGAGTCTGTATTAGAGCCGCTCTTTTCCAAGAAGGGCACACTGTTTTACGCCTCTGATAAAACAGGCTACTGGAACCTCTATGATGAGACAGGAAAAGCTCTTATCACCCACAAGGCCGATTTCTCATACCCCCTTTGGAATCTTGGCCAGAAGTACTACGACTTTCTAGAAAAAGATGGTAAAGAGTACATCGTTGCCATCTATACAGAGAAAGCAACCGACTATCTAGCTCTTATAGATATAAAAAATCACACCTTTGAAACGCTTAACATCCCCTACATCTCTTTTGAGCAAGTCGCTGTACAAGATGATAAAGTTCTCCTTCTTACAGCCTCTTATGATGAATCTACCCACATCATCTCTTTAGACCCTTTTACGAAAGAAATTACCCCCCTTTATAAGCCGCAAAAGCAAAGGCTTTCTAAAGATTTAGTCTCTATTCCTGAGACCATCGAATTTCCAACGGCTGATGGTAAAACCTCTTTCCTCTTCTACTACGCCCCTAAAAACCCAAACTATGACACAAAAACTTTTGACGGAAAACCGCCTCTTATTGTCTTTGTACACGGCGGCCCCACCTCTCATGAAACACCCTCTTTCCAAATGGGTGTCCAATTTTGGACCTCTCGCGGCTTTGCTGTAGCAGATGTCAATTACGGTGGCAGCAGCGGTTACGGACGAGAGTATAGAAATCGCCTTCGTAGAAAATGGGGTGTTGTCGATATCGAGGACTGCAAAAACGGCGCCCTCTATCTTGTGAAAAAGGGGCTCGTCGATAAAGATCGCATTGCGATTCGTGGCGGTAGCGCTGGGGGCTACACAACTCTTGCCGCCCTTACCTTTTCTGACACCTTCCATGTGGGGGCAAGTTACTATGGCGTTACCGATTTAGCCCTCCTTGCGCAAGATACTGGCAAATTTGAATCGCGCTACCTCGATAACCTTATAGGCAAATACCCAGAAGAGATAGAGCTCTATCACGCTCTCTCACCACTTTATCATGTAGATAAGCTAAACCACCCCGTTTTACTCCTCCAAGGGGAAGAAGACATGGTAGTCCCTAAAGAGCAGGCAGACCTCTTCTATAAGGCTCTTTTAAAAAAGGGTATACCTACGGAATATCTTCTCTTTGAAGGCGAGCAGCACGGCTTTCGGAAGGCAGATACGATAAAAAGGGCTCTCGAGGCCGAACTCGCCTTCTATAATAAAATTTTCGCAAAAAACTGACTATAGTTATTGATTTAATTTCATATATCTTTTATAATTAATAGAATATTAATTGTAACATAGCTTTTTATATGGAAGATATCAGACCAAAACTCGCTCCACTAAACCCTAACGTGC
>JAFEGE010000008.1 GCA_018240105.1 Verrucomicrobiota bacterium
CCGGGGGATGTGCTTGTTTTAGAAGTAAAAGCTCTTCATCTATCTGCCCACGGCGGCAAGGTTAAAGGTGAAGCACGCGTCAATAACGAAAAAGCTGCCGAAGCAGAGATTGTCTTTGGCCTTCTTCCTGATAGAAATAATTCTGAAAAGGTATCTTTACGTAATAATGATTGAAATCCATCCGACAGCCCTCGTGCACCCCGAGGTAAAGATTGGTCAAGGTGTAAAAATTGAGCCGTATGCTGTGATTGCCTCGCCTCACGTGGAGCTAGGAGATGGCGTTGTCATTAAGGCCCATGCTTATATAGAAGGCCATGTTAAAATAGGCAAGGGAAGCGTTATCTATCCCTTTGCAAGCATTGGTAGCAAGACGCAAGATTTAAAGTATAAGGGTGAGAGAACCTACGTAGAGATTGGGCAAAATTGCCAGATTCGTGAGTACGTGACGATAAACTCTTCCTGTGGGGAGGAGAGTAAGGTTATCGTAGGGGATAACTGCTTAATCATGGCCTATTGTCATGTAGCTCATAATTGTGTAGTCGGTAATAGCGTTATCATGGCTAATGCAGCAACACTTGCGGGGCATGTCCAAATAGGTAATTATGTGACCCTTGGTGGTATATGCGCTGTCCATCAATATACAAGGATTGGGGATTACGCTATGGTAGGTGGTGGCTCTATGGTTGGCCAAGATATACCCCCCTATTGCATAACCTCTGGCTATCCTGCAAAGGTCGCGGGTCTAAATATTATCGGCCTGAAAAGACGTAAATTTTCCATTGAGCTACGTAAAAATCTAATTAGAGCTTACCGTCTTACCTATCAAACGGGACTTTCCTGGAAAGAGGCAAGAGAAGTAATTTTGGCAGAATTTCCAGGTAATTCTCACATAGAGAAATGGGTTGATTTTTGTGACCATACTGAAAGAGGGCTTGCCTCTCCAAGGGCAGTCCGCAGTTTAAAAAAAGGCTGCTCTTCAGCTACTATCTTAGAAGAAATTGAAGCCTCTTCCGTATGAAAATTATTTTCTTTGGTACAGACCTCTTTGCCAAAGAGATCCTCTCTTTTTTATTAGAAAGAGAGCTCTCTATTGTTGCTGTTGTTACCCAACCAGACAAACCCAAAGGTAGAGATCAAAATCTTTCGTCACCGCCGGTAAAAGAATTTTTACAAGAAAAAGGGTGGGATGGTCCTATTTTTCAGCCAGAGCGTGCCTCACGGCCTGAATTTGTAGAAGTCTTGCAAAGGCTAGAACCTGATCTTTTTGTGGTAGTCTCTTATGGCCAGCTTCTGAAACAAAATTTACTCGATGTCCCACGTCTTGGCGCTATCAATGTCCATCCAAGCCTTTTGCCTAAATATCGAGGGCCATCACCGGTTCAAAGTGCCGTCCTTGCGGGAGAAAAAGAGGTGGGGACTACCATTATGGAGATGGTCTTAGCTATGGATGCAGGGGACATTCTCCGTGTGCAAAAACTCTCTTTAGGAGAAGAGACAACCTTTGGAGAGATAGAAAAAGAGCTTTGCAACCTCTCTAAAAAACTTCTTCTAGAGACCATTGGAGATTTAAAAAGTGGCACTGTAAAAAAAGAGCCACAAAAAGAGAGTGAAGCTCTCTACACAAAAAAGATCACCTCTTTAGATAGTGTGATCGATTGGCAGCGCTCTAAAGAGGAGCTTTGTAATTTTGTGAGGGGTATGAACCCGCGTCCTGGCGCTCGCTGTTTTGTAGAGGTGCAGGGTAAAAAGCTTCTTTTAAAGATCTTTCGTATCAAAAAGAGCGAAGAAAAAGGTGGTAGACCTGGCGAGGTTCTCTTTTTTGATGCCAAGAGAGGGTTTCATGTGGCTTGTCGAGATGGCGCTATCGCAATTGAAGAGCTCCAAATAGAGGGTAAAAAAAAGATGACTACTCTCGATTTCATTAAAGGAATTAATAGTATTACAATTCTTTAGTTTTTCTTAATCTTCCCTTTACTAAAACCATTTTTATCTTTAAAATCTTTGCATTTTCTATGTAACGATTTTACCAAAGGAGATAGGCTATGTCAGCCCTCACTATTACCGACCCGCGATGGACTACGCCACCGGTAGGTGCAACATCTTTTACACCTAAAGCTACTCCTAAGGGAGCTCTTGGCGCTATTAGCGCTTTTGTAGGGGATACCTATTTTTTTGCAAATGTGGTTCCAGTTGCTTTAGAGTGGATTGGTGCCGCTGGAAATGCTCTTTCAGGACGCGCTGCTAATGCTATGGGAGCGGCAGCAGAAGTGTGCGCTATCTCTCCAGCTTTAATCGCAGTTTTGGGTATAGCGGAGGGACTTAGAGACTTTGGTGCAGCTCTTATCGCAAAAGATGGAAAGCTTCTAGAGCCAGCTGCCAAGATAGGCCAGTGCAGTTTGAGAGTGATTGCGAAAAGCGCTGAGATGGTTTTAGGGCTTGGCAAGCTGGGAGGCTTTGCCCTCTCACATGTGGCTGTTTATGCTCTCGGTACTGTAAGAAACGGATTTGGATTAATTTTAGATATATGGGATTTAGGGGAAGCTGCCCATGGCTATTTTAAACCAGAGAGAAGTCTTACAGAGAAAACTGCCTCTTGGAAAAAGACGGCAAATATTGCTAAAGCAGTTGATGCTATTGCAGCAATGCTCTTCCACGGTCTAATGGTTGGTGCGATCTTCTTTACGCTTCCGATAAGCAATTGGGTTCTTTTAGGTGCTGGTACTCTTTGTACGATAACAAGCGTGGTCTCCTTTTTTATTGAGTCTAATGCTAAAGATGTCGAGTCAAAAGAGGGAATACCGAAACCAGTAGAGACTGCTAAAGTTAAATAAATTAGGAGCGCTAGTGAATTTTGTTTCTCTAGCGCCTTAATAAAATTAATTGGATTATTGTAATTTTGATTTAATTAATTATTCCTATTTAATTTTATTATTATCGTTCACATTATAAGGTGATTTCTTTATGATATGGCGCAAAAAACGTTAAAGGAAAGGCATGGCAGTTGCTGTTTGGGATGCAATCTACCGAAAAGCGGATACGGTTCTACGCGGTACAGTAGACGAAACCGAAATTAGAGGTCCTAAGGGCACGGGTGCTCATCTTGCAAGCTATTCGAATTCGGGCGCTCTTATAGATATTGTAGCCTCCGGCGCACGCCTCTTTGGTGGTAGCTTAGGTAGGTTGTCAACTGTTTTAGAACATGGATCTAATGCTCTTAGCATTCCTGGTGTGATGCAAGCGACCGGTAGTTTATGGGATTCTTTTGTCTATCTATTTGATAAAAATCGCACAAATCGCGCTTGGGTCGATTTTTGCGTGAGCCTTTCTTGTTTTGCCTCTAGTGTTATCGCTGTTAGTTCATTTGCTATGAGAGCAGCAGGTAAACGTACCCTGCCTCTATTAGCAAGAGTTGTTCCTATTTTAGAAATTCCAGAGACGCTTTTAGGTCTCTTAGACAATCTAAATATTTTGTTTAAAAATAAAAATGCCTCCTTTGTAGATTCCGATAAACAAAAGATTGTTAAAGCGCACTTCTTCCGAGGGGGCTTTGCTTTGACAAGAAATGTATTGAAAGGTGCCGGTATTATAGTAGCCATTGTAGGCGTTTCTATCGCTCCTTATGTAGGGCTTGCTCTAGCGATCCTCTATTTTGGGATTTCTATGGCTGAGCATGTTTATTCAAGAGAGATAGTAGATGTGGCTGTAGGGAAGGCTTATGGAAAAGAGAGTTTTAAAGTTTAATTTTAAGGAGATAAAGATATGGCAATGCGAGTTGTAGGAGAGCCTGGTAATCAAATAATTAAAGTAGATCAAGGTGGTGTACTAGGGGGGGTAGCTAGTTATTTAAATAATTCATATGTAGCTATAAAAGGATCGCCTACCCTTTTTAATTGGTTAGATTTTTTTGATATTCTTAGCCCAACAAGTAACAAAATAGCACAAGCCCTTGTTGGTGCAGGTAATCTTTTAGCTTTCGCCCCTGCGGCAGGAAGCGTCCTAAAAATGGTAGCGATTTGGGGTGATAGTAAAATAAAACACACCTGTGAGAGAGTCTCTAAACTTGCTAATGAGGCCTTTAAATTTGCTGGTAAAGCGCTAGAATTTACCCTAGGGCTTGGGAAAGCCGGGGTTATCGGTCTTGATAAGGCAACTTCTAAGGGGTTAAGCTATGCTAAGAGTATCGTTGCTCTTATAGCGGATGGATTTGAAGCTGTAGCTGTTGGTAAGGCTTTGAAGGAGCTTAAAGGGTTAAAAGAGACTCTTCCTCAGGCAGTTTATAAGAGAGAGCTCTTCCTGCGAATTACGAATACTGTAAAAGTTGTTGCAGCTATTTTCTTCCACTCTGTAGGGTTTGGGGCGCTCTTCTTGCC
>JAFEGE010000090.1 GCA_018240105.1 Verrucomicrobiota bacterium
ATATAACAATGAAAGGCCACATACAGCGCTAGGTGGAAAGACTCCCAACGAAGTGGGGAAAGAATGTATGCAACTAAAAACGGGAACGTCTGAATAGATTTGGACCTAAAAATGGGGCAGGGTCAGAGGGTATTAATATGACATCCCAAATTCTCGGACGGTTCGGACGACTCCGTCGAACTCTTAGTGAAGCAAAAAATATCATTCAAACCCCAAATCCCCAAGAAACCGTAGGATTTAAAACTAATCAAGAAGTGATTGCCACCCCGTCCGAAACGTCCGAAAACTTTGAGAAAATAAGTTTGATTCTTGCTTGGCTAGCGATATGTCTTTCAGAAGGGCATATTGAACCGTCGCAACCATGTGTTGGTAGAATCGTGGGATGGCCGCAAAGACCTATTTTCAAAAACTCTTTGTACGTAGATTTTGAATGTTGGGGTATAAAGAAAAGTCTATCATACAAGGAGATCGCCAACCGAAAGACATTCTACTCCATAACGGACAGCATTTTTATTTCAGACGGTGATAAGTATCATTTTCCTCCATTTGAGGAGTGTAAAAAGAAATTTAAACCCCTTATGGAGGAAGCTCATGTCCGAACACAGCTCAAACGAAGAATACCTGGCTGAGTGGCAAGGCAAACGCGAAAAGTCTCTTCCGTATCTGAAGTATAAACAACAGAAAGAAGAGGTCGTGCCTGCAATGAAATTAATGGCAGGAGGGCTTAGCGATCCTGAATATCAATACCGTGCGGATCCGATTATCGGCGAGACGGAGCATCTACGAGAGAAATATTTCGCAACTATTTCTAAGGCGACAGGGGCACTTAATGAACACCTGGGCATCCACCTTATTCTTCAACTCCAAAATGCTACTCCCAATGGAGTGGAGATTGCACAAATTGCTGAAGCGATTTCTGCAGCACTTGTAGAAATGACTCCTAAAGATCCGATTGAGGGCATGATGATAACTCAACTGATCGCGCTTCACAATCAGATGATGGAATTTATGAGACGCTCCTTAAAAGAAAATCACTATGAGCAGGTCATTGATCTCAATATTAACCGTTATTCCAAACTTAACGTGCGTTTCCTTCATACATTGGAAATGCTCAATAAATATCGACAGGGAGGCAACCAGAGCCTGCATGTCGGAAACCTTACCATCAATCAGGATGGCAAGGCTGTTATTGGAAATTTTAAAACTTCTTAAATTTTCGAGGGTTGACCTCATGGATACTCTACCGCAATGTACTGCCAAATCTAAACAATCTGGCACCCGATGCAGAAATTTTACTGTAAAGGGCAAGGCCGTGTGCTGGATTCACGGAGGCAAGTCAACCGGACCCATAACCGCAAAAGGTCGCGACAAGATCCGCAAACTAAAACTCAAACACGGTTTATACTCACAAGACGCGATTGATGAACAAAAGCAGTTCCGTAAATTGCTCCTAAACGCCAAGGAAACTCTGGAAAAAATCAGTGATCAGATGAATTCCTAAATTGCCGACAAACTCCAGACTTTGCTGGATGGTTTTCGGTACATTTCTAGATCCATTTCCTTTAGGCATGGAATTGTACGATAGTCTACAGTGCCTTTGCGTGTAGAGAGGGTGAGCCGAATACCTCCTCCTTGCGAGTTTCGATTGTTGGCCAATTCGATCAGCTCATTGCGCAGTATTTTTTCTTCTTGCTCTATGTTTTCTAGATCCTGTTTTGTTTGAAGCCATTTTTGCGCTCTTTCATTCCACGCCAAATCATCTCTGAAGTTGTAATCTTTAGTAGTAAGCGGGGGTGCCGACAAGGTCTGCATGCATTCCAGGAACTTTTTCTCGGTTTCAACAAGCTTGGTAATGTACTCATGGTTTTTCTCAACTTCTACAATTACACCCTCAGTACCATCAAAGCTGTAGTAGTAGCCTTTGGATAATCCTGTAACGGCAAGTTGATGCTGTAATTGCGGATAGTATTTTTCCGGCATTTTACCTTGCTTAGCCAATGCGTGATCGACTTCGCCAGCACACTTAATTTCCACTATTATTTTCCCATCCATGTCGATGCCGTCCAAGCTAGCAATCATCCATTCATGTTCTACACTTTGCACTACCCGTGGGAAAACAATGAGATTTGTGGTGTTCTCAAATACTGCACGTGCCGTTTTTTCCAGATTGTGCCCCCGCATCATATGATGATTTTGCGCGCTTGTTGATTGACCTGTTTTTTCAAGCCAAAGCTGAAAGGGTGTTTTCCATGGGGATATCTCCATAATGATTGGAGCATCGCTGGCACCGATCTTCTGCTGACGGAATTGTTCCCATTCTTGGGTGTTTTGAGTGAGATTAAGAAATTTCATTTTTTTCTCCTTGAGATTGTGCGATTTTTAATATGCGGCCACGTTCGTTGATTGGTAGCTCTTCGAGTGTGGTTACGTTAAAGAACTCTAATAGTTTTTGGCGTAATGAATGATTAGACTGTAGATGATCTTGCAGTTCATCCCATTGGCTATCGATTGGTGACACAGTTGCCTGTGTAGGTTCATTTCCTAGTTCGCCTTCTACATAGCAACCCTTTATCACATCAGGGAACAACATACGGGCCAGATTTGAAAGGGCACGAGCGAAGAGCATATTTCTTGGATATTTCATCCATCCTGTCCCCTCACGGTAGATGCCTGCTCTTTTGGCATCGTTAATTGAAAAGATCTCGGTCCAGGTATCGCCCGTATCCGCCCTTTTCCCATGAAGAATACAGACAGTATCGTCGGACTGACCGTCTTTGCTAATCGAATGACCTGCTTGCCGAATGAGTTGATTCATCATAAAGGCGGACATCTCGACTTTGCCTTGGACGTAGTACATCCCACCGTTTAAGGCATCCAAAGGGTTGATGTTGGTGGCTTTTGCTTTTTGAATGATGGCAAAAATTCCTTCCGGGCCTAAACGCTGGTAATGTTTAGTTTTGAGAAGTGAATCGACAAGAGCGCGTGTTTCTTGAATGTCATCTATCATCACTTTTATAGGTGGGTTGCATGCCAATTGGGTCATAAATCCTCCATTAAGGTTAAGTTGATACACAAAATGTACCACTTCGTCCATTTTATGACAACGGAAAGTAACTAGTGAATCAAAAAACGTTGCATTTTATAAAAAAAACAGTACACTCGAACCAAAAAGTGAGGCTTTCGGCATGGATTTAGACGAATATCTATTTCGTAAAAGAATTTCTCAAACCGATTTTGCTAATGATTTAGGGATTTCCCGAACTCATTTAGGTGAAATTCTACGAGGCAGGCGTTCGCCCAGTGTAAAGCTAGCTAAAAAAATTGAAGAGTTAACTGAAGGTGAAGTGACCAAAGAGGAAGCTATGTTTCCTAAGGGTAGGGAATCCTAATGCGTCTAGAAGAATTACAAAAATTGGTTGCAAAGGGCGAGTCTGAAGGGTTGGAATTCAAAAAGACCACAGGACAGCGATCAGAAGCAGCTAAAACAGTATGCGCAATGCTTAATGGCTTAGGTGGTTTCGTTCTTTTTGGAGTTTCCGATAAAGGGGAAATAGCGGGGCAGCAAGTCACGGCAAAAACACTCGAAGACATAACTCAGGAACTACGAAAAATTGAACCACCGGCTTTTCCTGAAATCGAAACCGTAGCTATCGGGAATGATAAAGCAGTCATTTTGATTAGAATATCTGGAAAAATGGGTACTTATTGTTATGACGGCAGGCCTTATCTTCGCCATGGCCCTACGACTCAAATTATGCCCCGTAGTGAATATGAAAAGCGTGTATTAGACAAATTCCATGCTCATCGGCGTTGGGAAAATGAGCTAGCACCTGACTGGGTAACCGTAAAAGATTTAGATGAAGAAGAGATCCAGTCCACGCTTCAAAATGCGATTAAACTTGGTCGCATGAAAAATCCCTCCCAAACTGACTCTGAGTCGATTTTAAGGGGCTTGGGACTCTTTGATGATGGACGCCTTATCAATGCCGCTGTGGCTCTCTATGGAAAAAGTGAAAGATTATTCTCAAACTATCCTCAGCTATCAATAAGACTTGCTCGATTCAGAGGTTCTGACCGCTTAACGGGGTTCATGGATAATCGAGATTATTGGGGCAATGCATTTGATCTTTTGAGACGAGGTGAATTGTTCTTACTTGATCATGTCTCCATTTCTGGACGTGTTGTGCCAGGAAAAATGATCCGGGAAGACTATCCGCTTTATCCACCGCTTGCGACAAGAGAGGCTTTAGCAAACTCTATCTGTCATAGAGATTACACCACCCCAGGAGGTGCTGTTGCAATCGCCCTATATGATGATCGCCTGGAAATCATCAATCCCGGAGTCTTACATTTTGATATCACTCCAGAAAAACTGGCGAGACCTCATGAATCCAAACCTTGGAATCCTATTATTGCTAGCGTCTTTTACCGTGCTGGCGTGATTGAGAAATGGGGAATGGGTACTCTCAATATTATCGACTGGTGTAAAGAAAATGGAAATCCCAAGCCGACTTGGGAAGTTCGTGCAGAATCTGTTGTCACGACTTTCTTACCCTCTTCTTTTTTTGCTACAGGGAAAAAGCCCGGAGAGGAGGCAGAAGAAGCCGAAAAAGTTAGGCCCGGCTCAAGGCCCGAGTGGAAGCCCGAGTCAAGGCCCGAGTCGCTGGAAGATGCAGTATTAGATTTGCTAAAAAAAGGTCCATTATCCAAGGGAGAACTATCTCAGGCTTTGGGACATAAGCATATTTCTGGCGCCTTAAAGAAGACCCTGATCTCTTTGTTAAAACAGGAGAAAATTGCGTATACAATTCCCAATAAGCCCAATAGCAGGCTGCAAAAATATAAATTGAATTAACGCAACTTTATTGTATTGAAAGACTTGCAAAAGGCCAATTGGCAGCGACGCTATTTGCAACATCTGATTCAAGAAGCATTTTAGGGGTAATTCGTTTGGTGCTGGAGATCTTCCTTGATGCTCTATTGAAGCAATTATTGAGATGAGTTCTTTCTACCATCTCTCCCCGTAGATTTACGAAAATGAGTTCTGCCTTGTCTTTTTTAGCAAGATAGCCTTTTAACTCGAGCATTACATGTTTGGGATATCTCACAGAAAATTTGTTGAACCTGACCATTCCTTTTTTCACATCTACTTGGTTGACTCGGAGATTCAGTACCTCATCCATAGTGGGAGCACCAAAATAAAGTAATTTAGCCATCAAAGCATCACGCTCTTGAAGCTCCTGAATGAACTTGATGAATTCCTTGTAATTAACCACTTTTTTAATCGTTCGCTGGAAGTCAGGATCTTCACCCTGGATAATCAGTCTGCAGGTATCTCTAGACAATTGTTGGGAGAAGAGAATATATGTTTCGACCATTTTCTCTTTTTCTGAAGTCGTTAACTTAGGGGAGCATCGAATCTCTTCAATGATCGCTTGATGTTCATTAGGTGTTAATTCGCTTAGCATACGTAATTCCCCAGATGGATTAACCAACCGTAATAAACCTAAATCAACTAAACGGAGCATATACATTTCATATTCTACAATCATCTCTTTTGGTAGATCAAGATTTTGCAGCCAGGCTTCAATTTCAGCACCGATGGGTATTTTGGAGAGTTCTTGTTGAAAGCTTTCAATCGCTTGCACTAATCGATCTTTGGCTTGATGCATTGTTCGTGCATAGCGTTGAGGAGTATCAAGAGCGGCAGTATCTCCCACCCGTTTTACGTATTCCTGCCAGAATCCTGTCTTTGTTGTCATATTTACTCCTCTTAGCAACCGAAAATGTTTTTATTCATGTTAGCAATGGCCTGCCATTTGTGATCTTCAGAGAGGTGCGCATAGCGTTTGACCATTTGATACGTTTTATGCCCTAAAATTTCTGCAATAACGGGTAACGGCACCTTGTTCATCAAAAGATAAGAAGCACAGCAGTGGCGCAAATCATGAAAACGAAAATTTGTAATGCTAGATTTTTTAATCGCTTGTTCCCAAGGGAACCGCAGGTCAATAGGCCTGTTTGGCTTACTGCCTGGAAATACTAAATTTGTGTCTTGGGTACGTTTTGCTTGCAGCTCTTTTAAAACCGCATGCGCATGTCCCGTCAAAGGCACGACGCGAATGTCACCGTTTTTAGTTTCAAGAAGAGTGATCTTCTCTTTTTTAAAATCAACATCACTCCAAGAGAGATTCATCATTTCCCCTTGTCTCATACCCGTTGCAAGAGCCAAGATTACAACAGGGTACAGAAAAGGGTTTGTGCTTATTTTGCAAGCTTCTAACAATCGCGCTCTTTCTTCGTCATCAAGAAATCTAACTCGTCCTCTGGGCAGTTGAGGTTTACATACTTTTCGAAGAGGATTATCTTCAAGCCATCCCCATTCTTTGACGGCAATTGTAAACGCATGTGAAAGGGCTGACAGATATCGTACAACAGTCGTAGAGGAACGAATATTACCTTTTGGGGTTTTTCCTTCTAATAATTTGTCTCGATGTTCCCCAATGATTGCTGGTGTTACATCTAGTAGGATGCAGTGACCAATTTGTTGTTTCCACCAATTTAGCTGCGTTTCAGTGTTATGAGCATTTTTGGGTTTGCGTGGCAGAATTTCCTTGATATATCGATCAATGAGATCTCCTAATGTGCGTTTTTTGGCTGCTGCAGTCGTTTTAAAATAGCGACCTTCTTGCATTGCTGCTTCAGTTTTTTGAGCCCATCTCTTAGCGTCTGTTTTACGGTCAAAGGTTTCTGTTTGATGTGGAAAGCCTCTCAGGCGAATTTGTACGCGGTATTTGACCTTTCCATCTTCTGTCTTACGTTCTTCAATGTGCGCCATCTTCTTGGTCCTGACTAAAAGTTGCAATCCGCATTCTATGATAAATAATAAATAATGACAACAACGGATGAAAAATCCGATTGTTTTTCCAAGTAAAATGCGCTTCGATTTAATGATATTGGGGGAAAATGGGGGAAATTCAAAATGATAAGGAACTTGTTGGATTTTGTTGGGACTTTTTCGGAGTTGTGATTTGCAATTCCCTCACTGCTCCCCCAAGAAGGAAAAATGAGGTCAAATAGATTTGGGGGAAATGCGACGTAAGTCGCTGATAACCGAGGAGATATAAAAAATGGGGCAACCTGGATTTGAACCAGGGACCGACGGGTTATGAGTCCGCAGCACCCACGCCACTTCCCAGCAGCTAACTCCCCGAAATCATAGCGGAAAATGCTCCTTTCCATCCATCGCGAATTATCGACATTTATCGCGCTTTTTTGCATGCCAGTGGTCCACAAATGGTCCACGGAAATTGTCGCATCATGATGCGACTTTTGAACTGTTCGGAGATCCCGAATGGTTCAATTTGTTCTAAGTCATTAAAAATAAGATCTATAGTAGATTTTTGAGAGAGGAGGTTTTTTTGGTTCTGACTGTTCAATATTTCTTTCTGTTCAATATATATTGAACAGTGTATTATAATGAACAGAAGGAGGTCGCAATGAAAGGTCGTTTCCTATTAAGTTCCAATGAAGATCCAGCAGAAGGGAATATCTATGCAGACAAGTCTTCTCTCGTGCTTGATTGGCTGCTTCGAGAAGCACTTTCTAGAGAAAGCTTCTCATTAAGAGAAGTTGTCAAAGATGCAGGAGTAAGCCTTGGTCTAGTGCAACGTGTTTTCAATATTCTAGTTCTGAAAGGACTTTTGCAAGTTGAAGGCGTAAGAACTGCCAAGAGGTTTTCCTTTAACAAACCAAAAGAGCTTCTAAAAAGCTGGTTAGAGCACTATAGCATCGTGAAAAAATGCAAAATCAGAACCTATCGGTCCGCTCTTTCTGGAAAATCAGAATGGTTCAAGGCTTTAAAAAAATCTGGACTCGAAGAAGATGTGATCTTGGCTCTTCATTCGGCAGCTGAAGCACTTGGGCTTAAGAATACCAATCTGGAAGGACTAGAGTTGTATATCCTTGATCCATCGGTTAGATCGAAATTAGAAAATGCTTTGCAATTGGAACCTCAAGAAAGAGGGTATGAAGTTTTATTGATCGAACCTTACTATAAAATGTTGCTCAAGCAAAATAGGATGGAGGGTAAAGAAGTTAGCATTTGCCCGCTTCTTCTTGCCTTTTTGGATCTTTATCATTTTCCGCTACGTGGACAAGAACAAGCAGAATTTATAGCAGAGCGAGCTCCAGAACTCAAACGCATCTATAAAAATCTTAAGAAAAAATGAAACAGATCCAAGAAGACAAGATCATTTCAGAATTTTTAAAGTCACTGGGGCCATGGCGAGAGTTTATTGTGATCGGGGGAGGTTTTGCTCTTTTCATTTATAAGCTTTATCTCGCTGATCCGAAGCTAGAGAATCCTCCTGTTGGAACACGCGATATTGATTCCTTGATTCCTAGAAAGGTCCCTGAGATCTCTAAAAAGAACATCGCCAAATATCTCAATGAAGCAGGCTTTACTCATCTCTTCAAGGATATCGACATCCCTGCAACGGAAAGCTTTGTCAAAGAGATCGATGGCGTGGAAGTAGAGATTGAGTTCTTGACCGATTCGGCTACCCGAGGTGATAAGAATAAAAATGTTATGATCGCAGGCATTGTTGCTCAACCATTGAGCTACTTGACACTAAGCCTAGAAACAACAATAGAATTTCGAACTTATTTAGGAGAAACGGGAAAGGTCGTCTCACCTAGCGCATGGATCTTTCACAAGGGGCTTACTTTTACTAGGCGGAAGAGTTCATCAAAAATGTTTAAGGATCTCTATGGAATTTGGTATGTAGCAACGCAGTTAGGGGATTTTTCCGAGCAAGCGCTTATTGAGTTTACTTTCCTTTCTCAGCAGCATCCAAAATGGCTACAGACATTTCAAAAGCAGGTGTCCAATTGGATGAGTAAAGCTTCTCCTAGTGATTGGTCTAAGCTAGAGGCTCAGGATCCATCTGGAAAGCTAAAAAAAATAGGATTTCAGCGATCTTTGAAGATATCTCTACTTTCCTAGCAGCTTCATTGTATATTTTGCAGGCAAGGCTCTTAGGAAACGCGTTACAACTTTATAGAAGAAAAATGGTTCACAGCTGGACTTGTGGCTTAAAGCAAAATCAACCATGCATTTGCCCATTTTTTCTGCTGTCCATGTGAAGGGAAGTTGTCTTGATGCCTTAAGCCCTGCTGTATCTACAGGTCCTGGGTATACCACAGAAAATCGTAAGTTGGTCCCAAAATAGGTTAGAGCTAAGCTTTCAAAAGCTTTGGCAATAGCAGCTTTTGAAGCACTATAAGCACTTCCTGTCGGGGGAGCGAAAATCGCATTTACTGAACTTGTAGCAATGAAGTTTGCCCCACCATTTTCTTGGGCAGGCTTTTCCCAAAACTCTACCCAAGCTAGAACACCGAAGTAATTGACTTGCATAATTTTTTCATGGATTTTGAGATCGAACCGATTAGGATTTTCGATAACAGCTTCTCCAGCTGTGCCTGCATTCAAAAAAAACAGAGAAGGAGAAAGTTGTTGTGAGAGGATTTTTTGGGAAGCCTCTTCGATGACTTCTTTTTTTGACACATCACAGACTATAGGAATGAAAGCGTTTTTTAGCTTTTCTTTGAGCTGGGAAAGCTTATCGGATGATCGGGCAATACCAATGACTATCCAACCTCGTTTTATCAGTTCTCTTGAAATAGCTTCTCCGATCCCTGAGGATGCACCTGTTACCAAAGCTACTTTCTTATTTACCATTGAGATCTTAGTCCTGTTAAGGAAAATGGGGCAACCCGGACTTGAACCGGGGACCTACGGATTATGAGTCCGCTGCTCTAACCAACTGAGCTATTGCCCCACAAAATGGCTGTATACCGCTCGTGATGCAAGAATCGGCTTTGGCATCGTCGGTAGCTCCTAGTTTTAAAACTGCCAAAATTAGCTAACTTTTTAAGTTTGGCTAATTTTGCCGCCGGCTTTGCCTATTTCAAATACGAGGCACCTTCTTGCCATATCCCGATTCTTGAATTACTCTCGGTATAGAGGAAAGATGATAAGAAAGAAGAGGGGTAGTTTGCAAGGAAATTTTCTTTTTTATGAATAAGATTTAAAATCGGGTTTTTAATCCTAACTCACTTGTGATAAGCATCATGCGATTAATCGTTCATTTTCTTTATTAATTATGATATAATTAATGTTAATTTATTTTTCGTTGTAATTATCATTTATGGATCGATTAAGGTCGTGTAGAGACAGTAGCTCTTTAGAGCCTCAGCCATTCTTATTTACTAGCCCCATCAGGGCTATAACGAATAGAGTCTATGCTGTAGCTGTCTTTGTTTTTACAACTCTTTGTATCGTCTTTTTACCTAGAAAAAGAGAGCAAGCTGTTCCTCAGAGCTTGTTAGAAAGAACACCTAGGCGAGAGAGTCGTAGACCTGATCCTAAGGCACTAGCTCGTATGCATACACGAGAAGGAGAAGCCTTTAAGCGTGGGAGAGATCTCGAAAAGTTTTGCAAAGTCGCTGCTAGCGCTCGAGAACTTGGTTCTGCTAGATCAAAATCTCCTCATATGACTGCTCTAACAAAGTCTGCGGTAAGATTCGATACCTCTGTTGTAGTTGCAACCTTTACAAAGGCCCAGCCTGCAAACACCCGCGCTTTAACAGATGAGAGAGGAAGAGTTGTAGTACCATTAGATGGCTCTAAACTGCACGCTGCTATGAAAGAGCCTACAGAAGGTTTTGATCCGACGGAAATGTTTATAGGTACAGATGAGATTTGTGCGATCCTTTCGGCAACACGGATGCCTCCTCGTTTATTTAAATTTCTTAGACACCATTTTGATAAGCACCTACAGGCTCTAGCAATAGAAGTTGCCTCTCGTACTACCACCCCTGAAGTAGCTATCGAAAGGTTTTACACTATTTTTGGTCCAGAGGAGACTAGCGAGATCATGCGTAGCGCAAGAGAAGAGCATGAGGAAGATCTTTCACAAGGAGAAACTGCTAGTCCGGTAGCTCGCAGCCGAATACGACGACAGCTTAGGGATATTTCCAATCTAGAAATAATGATGCCACGTCGCACAATGGTTAGAGAAGGTCAATCAATAAGGGTTGTCCATACAGAGTTGACCTACTCGGAGACTCAAACTCTTCAAAGGTGGCTCCCTGGATTTTTAGCTAGTGAAAGAGTCCGAACTGCTATTCTTGCCTATTTTAATGACCATTTACCTGTTTAGGCTGATTCTCAGAGCTCTTTGCTTGTCTTACAAAAGCGGGCAAAAACCCTCAAAAACCACCCCCCCCGTGCTTTTAGGGTCGGTTTAAAGCCTTTTTAGGCGAATCTAGGCTTTATAAGCGTTATACTGCTCGTGATGCAAGAATCGGCTTTGCCTATTTCAAATGCGAGGTACCTTCTTGCCACATCCCGATTCTTGCATTACTCTCGGTATAAAACGGCCTCTAATCTTATTAAAAGCTTGCCACGATTTGTTTATCTATTTGATTATTAGTTTGTTATATAAATTTATCCAATAATTATATTTAAATGGTTTTATAATAAAATTAATAAATAATTATTGAAATTTTAATATATTTATTATATAATTAAGGGGAAGATAGATTGCTAATGAGGTAATAAAATGAGTGCAACTGTAACTGAAATACCAAAAAATCGGTGGGAGCCGGGTGCCTACTTCCCTCCGTATCAAGCCCCTCGCGGGAAAGAGCTGTTACCCGAAGTTGTAGGCGCGGTTGCGCAAGGCGCAATTTTGGGCTCTAATACAGCTTTGAAAGGAGATGTTTCTTTAGTTGGAAGAGTATTTATTGTGATTGGAAATGCTTGGGATAAAGTGGTTGTGTTCATCTCTGAAAAATTCTTTCCTAAATCTATAGTGTGTGACGATTCTTTGCGTTATAGAGGTTTTATAGAAGCTATTAACAAATCCTTTAAAGGTAAAGTTTCACCTGAATTTATAAAGTTTCTTGCGCCCGAGGTAGAAAAAATCGTCCGAGCCGTAAAAAAAGGGGTAGAAAGTGGTAAAATAGGAAAAAAAGAAGTACTAAATCAGCTTAGAGTAAGATGTGAAGCAATGATGGATAAACGTCGCCAAGAGCAGAAAATTACTCTAGGGGAGATTAAGGCAGATTGTGATCGTTGGGTGACAGCGGATCACTCAAGAAATTTAAAAAGTGTAATGGAGTCCTATGTCAAGAGTAGGTGGGGCGGCCAGATTAAAGAAGAGGGTATACAAAATTTGATACGGGCCTATCGAGCAGTAATGGAAGCTGTTTTCAAAGGGACCTGGAGAGGTGTTTATTCTCAACATTTTGTACCTTTCGCTTACGATCATCTACCCCTTGAAGAAACCGCTAATGGGATTATAGACTGGCTTGTTCAGAATATAAATGCGCTTATTGGGAATCCTTCGATTAAGGAATGTTTTTCTTCTGTTGTCCCAGGCACAGACTTTACTGATGACCGAGGCATTGCTCCCGGTTCTGAGCCCTCTCGTTCTGTGGGAGCAGCCACTACTTCTCCAACTTTTTCCGAGGGGTCGAAGCGACTTACAGAAAGTAAGTGGAAAGCGTATAGAATAGCTCACGGATTGTCTCATGGCTCTGGGGCCTATAAGAAGTATCGAGATAACTTTGCAACTGATCCGCACGCGCTTGACCATGATGCTCGCAAAAAATAAGGAGAGCGGGATAGCTACAATAATCACCATCTTACAATCGCAAAAAGCCTCTTTTTTAAAAGAGGCTTTTTCTATAGAGGCGATTATATGGTTATAGTCAAAAGCTAAGGCAGCTTAATCATAAGAGCTCTTACAAGCTTAGAAGAGTTCTGCTATCTCAGATAGCAGCAATTTTTTTATGCCTCAATCTGTTCCATCCACGATCACAAACCCTTTCGGTGCGGGCTTGTAGTCTTTGCCGAGGAAGAGGCGTTTGGTGAAATATTTGTAGTAGATGGAGAGGGCTTGTTTGTGATTTTGGACGCAGAAGAGGGTGTTGGAGATCCATTCGGTGCCGCGGATGGTGCCGTAGGCGCGGTTGATCTGAAACTTCGGGGTGATCTTTTGCTCCCAGTATTCGGGGGAGCCGAAGAGGAGAATGGGGGCTTCTGTTTTACTGCCTACTTGGGTCCGTAGAAGCTCGAGTTCTAGCTCGAAATCTGTTCCGACGCCGCCGTAGAAAAAGATCGGAAAGTCGAGCATAAATTCAGATTGGCGGACGATGAGGTGCTCGAGACGGTAGGTCATCTTGGCTTGGATGTAGGGGTTCATCACTTCCACGTCATCATTTTCTTCGTGCGGTTTTTTAAAGTCAACGGCGTGGCCGCAGGAGAGAATGCCGAGCTCGGAGGCGATTTGATTGCCCATAGACATGATGCCTGGACCGCCGCCTGTACTGAGGACGAGAGAGATGTCGGGGTTGAGTTTGGGATGGTCTATCTCCTTTTGCATCTGGAGGAGCCCTTGAAAGAGGGGGATAAGTTCACCTCGGAAGTCAAACTCTAGAAGGCGTGAGCCGTAGAGGCCAAAGAAAGTTGCCTGTTTGAAGGCTTTTTCCTTATCGATCGGCACAAACATCCCAAAGTCTTTATCGGTGCGGACGACGTATTTTAAGACGAGCTTGTAGTTAAAATCGACCCAGAAGATATCGACAGAGGCTTTGGCAAGATCTTGGAGGAGCATGCGGTCGTCGTGCGAGAAAAACTCGCCGTGCTTTTGAGAGGGGGTGCGAAAGTAGATAGCCTTGAGGCAGCGGGTGACGCGCTCGTTTAAGAGGAAGCTTTTCAAGATAGGGGCTGGAAAGTAAGAGGTTAGAAGAATCCCTTGGCTTGTAATCTGGCCATCTTGCATTGCCTTTACGATGGGATAGATTGCTTGCGCGCGAATAAAATTATCGACATTCGCTTTTTCTTTACGGTTACTTGGTGGTATTATGATGGGGTCGTCGGGGAGGGGGTCGGAGACGATCCAGTCTTTTTCAGTGAGCTGGAGAAACTGGCCTCCTTTAGAGAGAAAGGCAGCGGCCTTTTTAGGGGGCGCCGTTTCAAAGGCGTGGAAGATCTTTTGAGGGTCCTCTAAGCTCTCTTTTAGAAGATCTCTGTCAGAGAAAAAGAAGTGCTCTCTATGGGGCTCTAGTGTGTAAAATTCGAGAGGGATGTGGCTTATCTCTTCATTGCTATTGCCGTGAAACTCAAAGATGTCGAGGGTCTCCTTTTGCGGAGAGATAAGGTTAGAGCTGGCATGAGAGTAGCCTTTAGGAAGCTCTTCATGTGCCACGCGAGCAAAGAGTGTTCGAATGGTCATCGTCATCGTCTTTACCATGAGAAAGCCGTCTTTGGGGATCTTTCTTGGCTCGTCTTTATGGAGCTGATGGAGAAAGAGAAATTGTCGAAAACTGGTATCTTTATTTTGCAGCCCTTTGGCGATCGTCTGTAGAAAGCCAAAGATTGCCTCATCGTAGACCCAGTGGCCCGGTAAGAGGGGCACCTTTACGATAACACGATTTTTTTCCGGCTGGGTGATGATCTCTTCACTTTTATACTCCTCGCCTAGGATTAAAAGAGGCCTTCCCTCTTCATCGCTTTTAGAGAGAATCCTGGAGAGGTATTGGGTTGAACGGACGATGCGGCGATCATCGGCGGCAAAGAGCTTGCCGACAAAAGTGCCTACTTGGATGGCTTTAAGAAACTCCACCCCAATAGGAGTAAAGGCCTTTAGCTCCGCCTCTATAAGTGCTTTACTCCACTTGGGTAGAAGCTCGCAAGAGAGCATAATCCCATCGACACCAAGCTGCGCAAAGGTACTTTTGATGTTAAATTGGACAAGATGAAGGTCTATCTCAAATCCTTTAAAGGCAGAAGAGATGTTCTCTATTTCGATTTTACAGCGAAGGGAGTCAGAATCCCTCTTTTCTATATGGGTTATTTTGCCATCGGGGGTCACTAAGTCATAAGGTCTTGCAAAAATATTTTTTGGCATACCTCTCTTTATAGGTAGGGGGCTATTTTCTCTCTAGCGTTATTATTAAGTGTTTTAATTGCAGGTGGTTGATGAATCCTGTTTAAGGTTTTGTTAAAGAGAGGTATACTTAGAGCATGGAAGTTAAGACAGTAAGCTTTTTACCCGATATCCGCCGTGATGCAGAGCGTCATGGCTTCTCTATAGCTGGATGGATCAGAGAAGTAGCGCGCCTCTATTTTACGCAAATTATCCATAGAAAGATGGACGGGGTAAAAGAGGAGCCTAAAGCTAAACGAAACCTTCCTGGATTTTCTAATCGCCTTATCGGGCGCCCTTTATCTCTAAACACTCTGCTTCCTCGCCAAGAGAAACGTACTTCTCGCTAGAGTTGTGAACAATTATTTAGTTCTTTTAAAGAGAGATGCGGCTCTTTTGTGGATAAAGAATTTGCAGAAAATATGATCATAACACACTTGTTTTAAACGTCTTATATAACTGTATAAAAATTATTTTAATCAAAACGCAGGTTTTACCGCTCTGTCATAGATCTTTTTTTGCACATTTTCTATTCAAGTTTTCCACAATTTCCCACAAGGGTGTTTAAAAAATCTCCTTGTATCGAAAAAGGGTGTAATCTGTCTAGAAAGAAAATCGAAGAGGCGGTAATATTTTAAAGGCATATGACGATCGGTATTATTTCTAGAAGCTTAGGCACGCACGATGGCTCTTTTCATGCAGATGAAGTAACAGCATCTGCCTTACTTGTTCATTTTGGCTTAATCGATCGTGATAAAATTGTGCGTACCCGCGAAGATAGAAGACTAGATGCGTGTGATTTTGTCTGTGATGTCGGCGGTTTTTATGATCCATCACGGCGCCGCTTTGACCACCACCAGCTTGAATATACAGGCGATTTAAGTAGCGCCGGTATGATTTTAGAGTATCTAAGAGATGAGAAAATTATCTCGCGAGAGCTTTTCTCCTACCTAAGATATAGCCTTGTGAAGGGTATTGATGAAATTGATAATGGCAAGTGCGCGCCGCGCTCGGGCCACTGTAGCTTTTCACAGGTGATCTCTAACTTTGTGCCGCCAGCCTATGAGGCGAGTGAAGAGGAGTTTAATAGCAGCTTTTTTGAAGCCCTCGATTTCGTTTTAGGCTTTTTGATGAGAGCCGAGCGAAAGTACCACTATTTGCAGAAGTGCAAATCTCTTGTCGGCGAAGTTATGAATACGATGAGAGAGTGTCTTATCTTTGATAGAGCGATGCCGTGGGTCGAGGCATTTTTTGAGTTGGAAGGGGAGCGCCATCCGGCAGAGTTTGTGATTATGCCATCTGGAAAACATTGGAAACTCCGCGGTGTACCGCCGACTTATGATCGTCGCATGGAAGTGCGACACCCACTGCCAAAAGAGTGGGCCGGTCTTTTAGGTAAGGAATTGAAAGAGGAGTCTGGCATCAAGGGTGCTGTCTTTTGCCACAAGGGGAGATTTACCTCTGTTTGGGAGACAAAAGAAGATGCTCTAAAGGCTCTTAAAATTGTACTCGGACACAAAGATGACTAAGACGATTTTCGAGAAGATTATTGCGAGAGATTTGCCGGCAGAGATTCTCTATGAAGATGAAGATATTATCTGCATTCGTGATAAGTTTCCGAAAGCACCTGTCCACATCCTTCTTATCACAAAAAAAGTAATTCCCTCTATTCACGACTTAAAACCAGAAGAGTACCCTCTTTTAGGAAAAATTATCACCAAAGCGCAAGAGATTGCGACGCAAGAAGGGGTTTCTGATAACTATCGTCTTATGACAAATCGTGGTCCTAAAGCTGGCCAAACAATTTATCATTTGCATTTTCATTTGATGGCGGGTATATAACTTAAATAATTGCCAGAAGGAGGGTTTGATGAGAAGTTATCATGGGGCTTATCTACTCTCTTGTCTTGCTTTACCTCTATATGCGGGTCTAGTCTCTAAAGAGGCTGAGTTTGCTAAAAAGGTCCACTCTAGCTTTTTAATTAAAGACTCGGAAGGGGCTAGAGAGTGTGTAGAGGCCGGCCTTTCTATATTTCCAACTTCTAACTATTTGCGTGCGCTTCACATCCAAGCTCTTGCAGAAGCGGGCGATACAAAGAGAGCTTTAGCTGTCTTTAAGGATTTTTCTAAGGGTAAGGAGCTGCCTGAACTCTTCTCTTTGTTAGAATCTCTCTCTTGGTCGTACTTACTTTGTGATGAAGAAAAATCTGAAAGAACCCGCCTTATCCATCTTATAGGGGCGAGCCTTACAAAAGATGCTAGAGCTGTTCAGATTCTCCATAAGGCTCTTTTATCCTCTAATACTCTTTTACGTGGCTTTGCTGTTCGCTTTGCAACCTCATACAATGACAAGTCTCTTCAAAACGAGATTGTAAAGCTTGCGCGCGAGGAGAAGGATTGGTTTGTAAGAGGGGAGATGATCCAAGCTCTTGGCGCTATGCGTGTGAAAGAAGCAATTCCTTTTCTAAAAGAGGTGGTTGCAAGTCGTGCGACTGCACAAGAAGAGAAGGCGATGTCTATACAAGCTCTTCTCCAAATTTATGATAAGATTGTGGAGAGAGACTTAGATCTTTTATTAGCACATAAACGGGCAGGGCTTCGTAGGCTAGGGATTGCTTTTATAGACCATTTTGGCGCTAAAGAAAATCTATCTAAAGCGATTAAACTTTTACAAGACCCCTCGCCAGAGGTGAGGATGAGTGTGCTTGCGCTTTTAAGCACAACACCTCTTGATCTCTCTTTTAAAAAAGAATTAGAAAAGGAGCTTCCAAAGCTTATAGAAGATCTCCACCCAGGGGTTGCGATTTTATCAGGCTTTTTTGCGCTCTCACTTGATCCAGAGATGGGAAAGACCGTATTAAGAAAATTTATTCTAGGAAAAGAGCGAAGAGATGCCTGTTTTGCTGCCTCTGTTGCAGGTGCAGGCGGCAAATCTATGAAAAGCTTTTTACAAGGGCTTATGCAAGAGGCGCAAGATCCCTTTGTAAAGGCAAATTTGGCTTTGGCGCTTATTAAAAATAGTCCCAAAGAGGCGCAAATAGAGGTCGATTTTTTAGCACAATTTATCGCCGAGGAAAAGGGCGAGCTTATGTGGGCCCAGCACGTCTATCCGATGTTTACGTGTCTTGTGCCGAGCCGTGTGCGCCATATGCCGCACGTTCCTTCTTACCCTAAAGAGGTAGATCAGCTAACCCGCCTTCGTCTTTTAAATATACTCTGTATTGCTGATGCAGAAAAAGCAGGAGAGCTCATCCGCGCTTTTTTACATAACCGTACATGGGGTGTTGTCGGTGCCGCATCGACGCTTGCCTTGCAAGAGGGTGATTTAGAGGCGATAGAAATTGTTCGGGGCCTCTTAAATGACCCTGATGAAGAGTTGCGTATACAAGCAGCCTTAGCGCTAGCGTTTCATGGAGGCGATCAAGCTGTTAGCTCTGTTTTAGAGAGCGCCTATCCAAAAGTAAATTGGGAAAAAAAGATAAACATTTTAGAAGCGCTTGGCTTTATCGGCAATCGAAGCAGTATACCCTTTCTTTTGTCTGTTTTAGAAGAGCCGTTTCAACTCTCTAGAACTGTCGCAGCCGCAAGTATCATACAATGTCTATACAAGTAATCCAACAGCAGCTTAAAAAAGAGAAGATCGATGGTTGGCTTTTCTATGATTTTCATGGTAACAACCATATCTTTCGAGAAGTCTTAAAAGTAGATCCAGATGAGCATATTACAAGGCGTTTTTTTTATTGGATCCCGGCAGTTGGCGAGCCTGTAAAAATTGTCCACAAGATAGAGTCGCATATCTTAAAAGATTTACCCGGCAAGAGAGAGACTTATAGCCAAAGGGAAGAGCTTTCACGTGTTTTAAAGCGCTTTATCTTTGGCAGAGTTGCTATGGAGCTCTCTTTTACTTTGCCTCAGCTATCTCTTATCGATGGGGGAACAGTAGAGTTCGTTAAGGAGCAGGGGGTGGAGATCGTCTCTTCTGCGATTTTGATACAAACCTCTCTATCTATTTTGACAGAGGCGCAAAAAGAGTCGCAAAGAGAGGCCGGGCGCATTTTAGATCAGATTGTCAAAGAGGCCTTTTCCTATGTGAAAGAGAAAAAAGAGCTTCTAGAGGGAGATGTGCAGGCCTTCATTTTAAAAAGAATGGCTGATTTTGACTGCGAGACAAACCATCCGCCTATCGTAGCAAGGGGGCCAAATAGCGCACTTCCCCACTATGTACCTAAAAATGGGGGCGATCTCATCACAGAAAGAGATTTTTTACTTTTGGACCTCTGGTGTAAAAAGAGGGAGCCAAATGCTGTCTACGGCGATATTACGCGTGTTTCAGCGCCAAAAGGGGCATCTCAAAAGATTTACGAGGTCTTCTCTCACGTCCGAGAGGCACAAAAGATCGCTGTTCGTTACATAGAGAGCCATAAAAAGGTGCGGGGTGCCGATGTCGATACGGCAGTTAGAAGCTATTTGGAGAGCAAGGGGTATAAAGAAAATATATACCATAGACTAGGCCACAGTATTGACTCTGAACTGCACGGGAGGGGAGCGAACTTAGATAGCTTTGAATCTTTTGAAGAGAGAATTTTACTCCCCAATACATGCTATTCTGTTGAGCCAGCTTTGTACTTTCCGGGTGAATTCGGCCTTCGCCTAGAGCATGATATTCTTTATTTAGGAGAGGGAAGGGTCGAGATCACCGGTGGCGTGCAGGACAAGATTTAAAGAGAGGCTTTTGCGGCTATTTCACGCATCTTATAAAAAATAGATTTTAAACCGTTAGAACGAAGCGGGGAGAGGAGATCTAAAAGCTTTAGCTTTTGGAGGACGGTTGGTGGGCAGAGAAGTAAAGCCTCTGGTTTTTCTCCTTGATAGATCTGGATTAGAAGGGCGGCAAGACCCTTGGAGATGAGGGCATCGGAGTCAGCTGTGAAGTAAAGAGTTTTATCCTCTTGGACCTTTACTGTAATATAAGTTTTACTTTGACAGCCTGCTACAAGATTTAGAGGTGTCTTTTCTTCTTTCGGAAGAGGGGGGAGCTTTAGCCCGAGCTCTATAATTTTTTCATACTTACTCTCTGGGGTTAAAGAAGCTTCGAAAAGCTCTTCCAAAAGGCGCTGTTTTTCTAGACAAGTATCCATAAAAAAGATTTAAAAAATTTTTTCTTTGAAGAGATAAGGATGTTTTCCCTATAATATACGGCAACCCAGTCCAATGATCAACCATTATAAAACTTGCTAGAGAGATATGTCAAAGAAAGAAGACACATTAGAATTAGAAGGAAACATTAAAGAATTGCTACCTAATATGACTTTTGTGGTGCTGTTAGAGAATGGCATTGAGATAAAGGCGCACTTGTGCGGAAAGATGCGAATGAAAAATATTCGTGTCCTCGTAGGAGACCGGGTTAAAGTAGAAATGTCTTCCTATGACCTTACAAAAGGGAGAATTATTTACAGACAACGCTAAGCTTTTCGAATTGCTGCTTGCCTTTTTTTTAAAAGAGGATTATGCTTTTGAGCATTCTTCATTTTTGGCAGCAAGAATAGGGTCCTATCGCGAGTTTAGGCACGGGTTTAGGGGTGTTTGCGAGTTTAAAATGAGGCCTAAAGTGGCAGGAAAATGCCGCCCGGGTAGCTCAGAGGTAGAGCACTTGCATGGTAAGCAAGTGGTCGCAGGTTCGATTCCTGTCTTGGGCAAAAATAAAAGTTAACAATTTATACGTCTTTTCGGAGGAACAATTACATGGCAAAAGAAGCATTTAAAAGGGATAAACCTCACGTAAACGTCGGTACCATTGGGCACGTAGACCATGGAAAGACTTCGCTTACAGCGGCGATTACAAAGGTTTTAGCTAAGCAGGGTGGAGCATCATACCGGGATTACGGTTCGATCGATAACGCACCAGAAGAAAAAGCACGCGGGATTACAATTAATTCCAGCCACGTTGAATACGCTACAAAAAACCGCCACTACGCACACGTAGATTGCCCTGGCCACGCTGACTATGTTAAAAACATGATTACAGGTGCTGCGCAAATGGACGGAGCGATCCTCGTTGTTGCTGCAACTGACGGTGCTATGCCACAAACTAAAGAGCACATTCTATTAGCTAGACAGGTGGGTGTTCCTGCTATCGTCGTTTTCATCAACAAGTGCGATATGATCGGCAAAGGTGACGAAGAGCTTTTAGATCTAGTAGAAATGGAGTTAACAGAGCTCTTAGAAGCTAACGGCTTTAAAGATGTACCTGTTATCAGAGGTTCAGCTTTAAAAGCACTTGAAGGTGATGCTGAATACGAGAAAAAAATTGAAGAGCTTCTTGCTGTTGTGGACGAGAAAATCCCAACACCTCAGAGAGATGTTGAAAAACCATTCTTAATGTCTATCGAAGACGTTTTCTCTATCTCTGGTCGTGGTACTGTAGCGACTGGTCGTGTAGAGCGTGGTATTATTAAAGTTAACGATAAACTACAACTTATCGGTTTAAGACCAACAAAAGAAGTTGTAGCAACTGGACTTGAGATGTTCAATAAAGTTCTTGATGAAGCCCGTGCTGGTGAGAACGTTGGTGTTCTTCTACGCGGTGTTGAGAAGAATGATGTTGAGCGCGGTATGGTTCTTGCAGCGCCAAATACTTGCCACCCACACAGCGAATTCGAAGCTGAAGTATACGTTCTAACAAAAGAAGAGGGCGGTCGTCACAAAGCTTTCTTTACTGGATATAGACCACAGTTCTATTTCCGTACAACAGACGTAACAGGTACAGCTTCTCTTCCAGAGGGTATTGAAATGGTTATGCCGGGTGATAACGTACGTATTAAAGTACAGTTGATCGCTCCTGTAGCTATGGAAGAAGGGATGCGTTTTGCTATCCGTGAAGGTGGTAGAACAATCGGTGCTGGTACTATTTCAAAAGTTATTAAATAGGTATTGCATTTGGGAAGGAGGGGCTTACCTCTCCTTCCTGTTTTTATAAGGTTTTGGGTGTGTAGCTCAGCTGGTAGAGCAGCGGTCTCCAAAGCCGCAGGTCGGGGGTTCGAAGCCCTCCGCACTCGTAAAAAGGGAGATAGTACGTGACTGAGAAGATCATAACTCTAGATGGGGAGCCGAAGAAAAAAGTGAAAGGCGGATTCATTCGCGAGTTGAAACAAGAGCTTAAAAAAGTTTCTTGGGTCTCTAAAGAAGAATTGCTTCGTGGAGCAAAGCTTGTAGTAATATCGACGTTTGTTTTTGGTTTTTGTATTTATGTAGTCGATCTTATGATTCGATCGGTTTTAAGTGGTTTACACAGTATTGTATATAAGGTGATTGGTTAATGATAAGCACGCAAAAATGGTATGTAATCCAAGTCTTGTCGAATACGGAAAAGAAAGTTAAAAAAACGATCGGTGAGAACTTAGAGACGAGCGGATTAAAAGAAAATATTACAGAAGTTGTTGTCCCTACAGAAAACGTAGCCGAAGTCAAACAAGGTTCACAGAAGGTCAGAGAGATGATCTTATGGCCAGGATATATCTTGGTTAAAATGGATATGAATGACGATACGTGGATGTTTATTAAAAATACAAACGGCGTTATCGATTTTTTAGGTGGTGAAAAGCCAAGTCCTTTGTCTGATCAAGAGGTAGAGGTAATCTTGGGAGATTTACAGAAGAAAAAGAGCGAAGTTGTGCATAAGCATAACATCCAGCTTGGTGATACCGTTAAAATTACAGATGGTGTTTTTGTCAATTTCACAGGCAGCGTAACCGAAATTTTCCCAGAGAAGGGGCGTTTAAGTGTTCTCGTATCGATCTTCGGGCGAGATACTAGAGTCGATGACTTAGAAGTATGGCAAGTTGAAAAAGTAGCAAATGATTAGGGTATAACATGGCAAAGAAAAAAGTAGTCAAAGAGATAAAGCTTCAAATTCCTGCGGGAAAAGCAAATCCAGCGCCGCCAATTGGACCAGCGCTCGGTTCTGCAGGTGTGAATATCATGGCTTTTTGCAAAGAGTTTAATGCAAAAACACAAGATAGTTCTGATATTTTGCCTGTGATTATCACAGTTTATCAGGATAAAACCTTTACTTTTATCACAAAGCAGCCTCCTGTTGCAGAATTGATCAAAAAAGAGGCGGGTTTAAGCAAAGGATCAGGTGTTCCAAATCGTAATAAAGTAGGAAAGCTCAATCGTACGCAAATAGAGAAGATTGTAAAAAGAAAGAGAGCTGATTTGCGTGTAAATGATGATGAAGCTGGAGTGCGACTGGTTGCTGGAACAGCCAGATCGATGGGCGTAGATGTTGAATTATAGGTCAAAACATGAAGTATAAAAGTAAAAGATTAAGAGAAGCGACAAAAGGTTTTGATTTTCAGAAGGTGTATGCACTTAAAGAGGCTATTAGCCTTATAAAGAGCGTACCACCTGTGAAATTTGATCAAACAATGAATTTAAGTATTAAGCTAGGCGTTGATCCAAAAAAAGCAGATCAACAAGTCCGAAGCACAGTTAGTTTACCACACGGTACTGGCAGAAAAGCTCGTATTTTAGTTTTTGCAAAAGGCGATAAAGCTAAAGACGCAGAAAACGCTGGTGCAGATTTTGTAGGTGGAGAGGAGCTTGCCGAAAAAATTGAAGGCGGTTGGGTTGATTTTACTCATGTAATAGCTACTCCTGATATGATGCGCGTTGTTGGTAAGCTTGGTAAGGTTTTAGGTCCAAGAGGACTTATGCCATCGCCTAAAACAGGCGCCGTGACACAAGATGTTGCGCAAGCTGTTCGCGAAGTAAAAGCTGGAAAAATTGAGTTTAAAGTCGATAAAGGTGGAAATATTCACACGTTTTTTGGCAAAATGTCTTTCTCTGGAGAGAAACTTCTTGATAATTTTACAGTTTTAATGGAAGCGATCGCAAAAAGTAGACCTACAAGTGTAAAAGGAAATTTTATCCAATCGGTTTCTATTTCTTCAACTATGGGTCCTGGCTTTAGAGTGGAACATCAAACAGCGCAAGCGGGCTAAGAGAGGGCACATGTTAGCAGAGAAAGAATTCTTACTAGAAGAAATAAAAGAGAGACTTGCAAGTGCGCAAGGGGTTATTCTGACCCGCTATCAGAATATGCCAGCAAATTTGAATGCTGCATTTAGAGCAGAGCTTTTAAAAGCTGGTTCTAAATTTTTTGGTCTTAAAAAAAGAATGTTTATGAAGGCGATGCAAGAGCAAATGCCTTATGAGCTTCAAGAATTAGAAGGTCATGTGGGCGTTGTGCTTGTGCAAGAAGATTTTGTAAGCGCAGCAAAAGCCGTACTTGCTTTTCAAAAGAGCAACGGTGAAATGTTAAGTGTTCTAGGCGGGATCTTTGAAGGAAAGAAATGCACTTCACAAGAAGTCAAAGAAATTTCAGATCTTCCGTCTCTAGATGTGATGCGTGCACAAATTATTGGCACTTTGATAGCGCCAATGACTCATACATTGAGTACAGTACAGGCTATGTTGGCATCCATCATCTATTGTGCGGATAATAAAGTTAAAAAAGAAAACGTAACGTAAAGAGGTAAAGTCGTGAGTCAAGAAACAGCAGATCGAGACCTAAAAGAAATTGTAAACACATTAAATGAGCTCACTGTTCTCAAATTGGCGAGACTCAAAACAATGCTAGAAGAAGAATGGGGCGTACAAGCAGCCGCAGCAGCGGTTGCCGTAGCAGCTGCACCAGGTGGTGCCGCAGCTCCTGCCGCAGCAGCAGAAGAGTCTACAGAGTTCGATGTAATTATCGCTTCTTGTGATCCAGCTAAAAAAATCGGCATCATTAAAGTAGTTCGTGAAGCAACAGGCCTTGGCTTAAAAGAAGCTAAGGACATCGTAGATGCTCTTCCAAAGACCATCAAAGAGAAAGCTTCTAAGAAAGACGCTGAAGAGATGAAAAAGAAAATCGAAGAAGCTGGCGGAAAAGTAGAACTCAAAGGTGTATAGTTATTAAAAAAGCTATCACTTTGCGAGTAACTAGTATAAATTCACAGAGAACACAATTTTGTGCTCTCTGTGTTGTGTTATATACGCAAGAAGATTTAAAAATTGGGACTTTCAATACAGTAAATCAGAAGAAAAGAGCAACTCAGAGTATCTGAGCTGCTTTAGCTTATGTGCGATTTATTGTGTTTTTAAGTCTCCTTGAGTATAAGCCGTTTATTTAGAATTATTTAAACTCTCTACAACAAAGAGAGTGTCGTATGTAGGCTCGGGCACGAGAGTAGATACGATTAAATTGTCCAGAGGGGGACCCATGCTGAAAAGGCCACCTAATCGGGTGAGTTTTAAGGAATATGAAGAAATCATAGACCTACCCAATCTTATTGAAATTCAAATTAAATCATACCGCGACTGTTTGCAAGCAGAGAAATTGCCATCAGAGAGAGATAATATCGGACTTGAAGAAGTCTTCCGAGAAATTTTTCCGGTAAAAAGCTTTGATGAAAAGATTGTCTTAGAATATCTCCAATACACACTCGGTGTACCGAAATATACACCCGAAGAGTGCGTACGCAGAGGTATTACATATAATGCGGCATTAAAAGCTAAATTCCGTCTTACAGATGAGACCGGTATTAAAGAAGAAGAAGTTTACATGGGCACCATCCCATTGATGACAGAAAGAGGAACTTTTGTTGTTAATGGCGCAGAGCGCGTTATCGTTTCACAATTGCACCGCTCGCCAGGTATTTGCTTTGAGGAAGAAAAACATCCTAAAGGCAATATGCTCTACTCTTTCCGCGTGATTCCTTATAGAGGTAGCTGGCTTGAAGCTTCTTTTGACAGCAACGATTTGATTTACATATATGTCGATAAAAAGAAACGCCGTCGTAAAATTTTAGCGGCCTCTTTCATCAGAACACTTGGCTATTCTACAGATTCTGACATTATAGAAGAGTTTTTCAGTACACGTAAAATCAAGATTAAATCAGACAAAGACTTTGCGAAGATTGTCGGAAAAATTCTTGCAGAAGACGTTACAGATGAAGAGAGCGGTGTAGTCTATGGAAAGGCTTCAGAGAAGCTAACAACAGCTATGCTAAAGCGTATTCTAGATGCAGGCCTCTCTACTATCCGTATCGCTGAAGATGCAGATGAGACAAGCCCTATCATCAAAATGCTTGCAAAAGACACGACAGATTCTTATGAGTCTGCGTTAAAAGATTTTTACCGCAAGATTCGTCCGGGTGAGCCATCGACTTTATCTAACGCTCGTTCCTTGATTATGCGTCTTTTCTTTGATCCTAAGAGATACAACCTAGGACGTGTAGGCCGATACAAACTTAATAAGAAGCTTGGCATCGAAGTTAGTGAAGAGACTCTTGATCAAGTGACTCTTCGCAAAGAAGATATCATTGCTGCTATTAAGTACTTGATACGCCTTCGTCAGGGTGATGAACATGCGCAGATAGATGATATCGACCACCTAGCTAACAGACGTGTTCGCTCTGTAGGTGAACTTGTACAAAATCAGTGTCGTATAGGCTTTGTCCGTATGGAGAAGATCATTCGCGAGAGAATGAATCTTTTTGATTTTGCGGCTGATACTTTAACGCCTGGAAAGATCATCTCATCTAAAGGCTTCCAATCAGTTATTAAAGACTTCTTTGGTAGATCGCAGCTTTCACAGTTTATGGACCAGACTAACCCTATAACAGAGCTTACGCACAAGAGAAGGCTCTCCTCTTTAGGGCCAGGTGGTTTAAACCGAGAGCGTGCTGGTTTTGAAGTACGTGACGTGCATCCTAGCCACTACGGTAGAATTTGTCCTATTGAGACGCCTGAAGGTCCAAACATTGGTTTGATCACCTCTCTATCTTCTTTTGCGAAGATCAATGAGTTTGGTTTTATCGAAACGCCGTACCGCGTTGTAAAAAACGGTGTTGTTACAGATGAAATCGAATACATGACAGCTGACCAAGAAGAGAGATGTGTTATTGCGCAGGCATCAGCACCTCTTGATTCCTTTAACATGTTTCAAGAAAACGTTTGCTGGGCACGCTACCAAGGTGAGTCCTTAAAGATCGAGACAGAAAAGGTAACGCATATGGATGTGTCACCAAAGCAGCTCGTATCTATTGTTACAGGACTTATTCCATTTTTGGAGCATGATGATGCTAACCGTGCGCTCATGGGATCAAACATGCAACGCCAAGCTGTACCTCTACTTCGCGCCCAAGCTCCTATCGTAGGAACGGGTGTAGAAAAGAGAGCGGCAAAAGACTCAGGCGCTGTAGTTATTGCAGAAGAAGATGGTATTGTCGAGTATGTTGACGGTTTAAAAATCGTTATCGCTGCAAAAGCAAATCTTCTCTCTAAGAAGACTTATGAGCTCAAGAAGTTTATTCGTTCTAACGCAAGTACCTCTATTAATCAAACGCCTCTTGTAGAAGTCGGAACGGAAGTTCGTGCTGGAGATGTTCTAGCAGATGGTCCATCTACAGATTGTGGTGAGATAGCTCTTGGTAAGAACGTTCTTGTAGCCTTCATGCCATGGTGTGGTTATAACTACGAAGATGCGATTATCATCTCTGAGAAACTTATCAGAGAAGACTATTACACATCTATTTATCTTGAAGAGTTTGAGCTAACAGCTAGAGACACAAAACTCGGCAAAGAAGAGATCACAAAAGATATACCAAACGTTTCGGAAGAGGCTCTACGCAATCTTGGCGAAGATGGTATTATCCGTATTGGCTCTGAAGTAAAACCGGGCGATATTTTAGTTGGTAAGATTACCCCTAAATCTGAGACAGAACTCTCTCCAGAAGAGAGACTGCTTCGCGCTATATTTGGAGAGAAGGCAGCTGATGTAAAAGATGCTTCTCTTACAGCGCCTCCGGGAACAGAGGGTATTGTCATGGATGTAAAGGTCTTCTCTCGTAGAGATCGCCTCTCTAAAACAGACGATGAACTTGTAGAAGAGAGATCCAAAATCCAAGACATTCAAAAAGAATTTAAAGAGAAAGAGATGGAGCTCAGTATGGAGCTTCATGAAAAACTCGGCGCTCTTCTTTTAGATCAGCCGGCTCCTGAGTCTATTATGCATAAGAGAACAGGGGACGTTCTAATTCGTGAAGGCGAAGAAGTAACGCAAGAGATGATAGAAGTTTTAGAGCAAGAAAGTCTCGAAAACTTAATCATTCCTGCGCTTGATACGTATGAAACTATGAGAGACATCCTACGTGAGCACAAAAGAGCTCTTGAGACTCTCCAAATGCAGTATAAATCTGAGACAGAATATCTCAAAAAAGGGGATATCGAGTTAGAAAGCGGCGTTATTCGTCAGGTAAAGGTTTATGTTGCGACAAAGAGGAAGTTGCAAGTAGGGGATAAGATGGCAGGTCGCCACGGTAATAAGGGGGTTGTATCTAAACTCGTTCCTGAGTGTGATATGCCTTTCCTTGCGAATGGTGAGACTGTCGAGATTATCTTGAATCCTCTCGGGGTACCTTCTAGGATGAACTTAGGCCAGATGTTAGAGACGCATTTAGGTTTTGCGGCTAAAAAATCCGGTATCTATGTAAAGAGTCCTGTTTTTGAAGGCTTCCCAGAAGAGCAAATCTGGAACATGCTAGAGAAGAATGGCTTTAGACGTGACGGTAAGATGTACCTTTATGACGGAAGAACGGGGGAGAGATTTGATAACCCTGTCGTCGTAGGTTACATCTACATGTTGAAGCTTTCTCACCTTGTTGCAGATAAGATTCACGCTCGTGCGATTGGTCCTTATTCGCTTGTCACCCAGCAGCCGCTCGGTGGTAAGGCGCAGATGGGGGGACAGCGTTTCGGGGAGATGGAAGTATGGGCTCTAGAAGCGTATGGAGCTGCAAATCTTCTCCAAGAGATGCTGACAGTCAAATCAGATGATGTGGCTGGCCGTACTCGTATTTACGAATCTATCGTCAAGGGAGACAATTTACTTAACGCGGGCACACCCGAATCGTTTAACGTGCTTATAAAAGAGATGCAGGGGCTTTGCTTAGATGTGAGAGCCACAACTGCAGCAGACTAAGGGTGTGAATGTGCCCTCTTCTACGGATGTGGGAGAGGGAGGACAATAACTTATTTTTAGGGTTAAGGAATGGAAGAAACACAACAACAAGAAAGTTTTAAACATGACTACTTTGAAAGTTTATCGATTCGGATTGCCTCCGATCAGGTAATTCGTGATGTTTGGTCTTGCGGTGAAGTAAAAAAACCAGAAACGATCAACTACAGAACTTTCAAGCCGGAGAAAGGCGGTCTTTTTTGTGAAAAGATTTTTGGTCCTACAAGAGACTGGGAGTGTGCTTGCGGAAAATACAAAAAAATTAAACACAAAGGTATCGTCTGCGATCGTTGCGGCGTCGAAGTAACACTTTCAAAAGTGCGACGTGAGAGAATGGCTCATATTGAGCTTGCTGTGCCTGTTGTGCATATTTGGTTTTTTAAAACACAGCCTTCTCGTATCGGAAACTTACTCGGTATGTCTGCAAGCGATCTAGAGCGCGTTATCTATTATGAAGAGTACGTAGTCATTGATCCAGGTCGTACAACGTTAGAGAGAAAACAGCTTTTAAACGACAGTGAATATAGAGAAGCGCAAGAAAAATGGGGCGTCGGCTCTTTCAAAGCGACTATGGGTGGCGATGCTATCAAAGCGCTTTTAGAGGCAGAAGTCTTACAAGAGACTGTTGTAGATCTAAAAGATAAGCTTCGTAAAACTAAATCTCTACAAGCGAGAATGAAGATTGCAAAGCGTCTTAAAATTGTAGAGACCTTTGCAAGTTCTGAAAACTCAGCCCATTGCATGATCATGTCAAACGTACCGGTAACACCACCGGATCTAAGACCGCTCGTGCCATTAGATGGGGGCCGTTTTGCGACATCCGATCTTAACGATCTATATAGACGCGTTATCAATAGAAATAACCGCTTAAAAGCTATCTTAAAACTAAAGACGCCAGAAGTTATCATTCGTAACGAAAAACGGATGCTACAAGAGGCTGTTGATGCTTTATTTGACAACGGACGCCATGGCCACCCTGTAATGGGTGCTGGTAACCGTCCTTTAAAATCTCTCTCTGAGATGTTAAAGGGTAAGCACGGTCGTTTCCGTCAAAACCTTCTTGGTAAGAGGGTTGACTACTCCGGTCGATCGGTTATCGTTGTAGGTCCAGAGCTGAAATTTAACCAGTGCGGCTTTCCAAAGAAAATGGCGCTTGAACTTTTTGAGCCATTTATTGTGAAAAGACTTAAAGACTACGGTTATGTCTATACAATCCGTTCTGCGAAGAAGATGATCCAAAGGGAAGATCCGAAGGTATGGGACGTTCTCGAAGAGATCATTAAAGGACACCCGGTTCTTCTAAACCGAGCTCCAACGCTTCACAGACTAGGTCTACAAGCTTTTGAGCCTGTCCTTATCGAAGGGAAAGCCCTCCGTATTCACCCGCTTGTTTGTACAGCGTTTAACGCCGACTTTGACGGTGACCAGATGGCTGTTCACGTACCTTTGTCTATCGAGGCTCAAATTGAAGCTAAACTTCTGATGATGGCACCTGATAACATCTTCTTGCCTTCTTCTGGAAAACCGGTAGCGATTCCTAGCCAGGACATGATTTTAGGTCTATACTACCTCATGTTCGAACCTGTTGAAATGGTTGGAAAACAAGGTAAAACAAAAGTATTTGCTTCGACAGAAGAGGTGCTTTTAGCGATGGGCGCTAGCGGTAGCTACAACTGGTACAACGGTAAAGTTAAAGAGGGTGAGCGCTCTGATGATATCGGACGCGGTATTCCTATACATGAAAAAATCGTGGTTCGTATCGATGGTAATCTGATCGAAACAACGCCAGGACGTGTTCTCTTTAATACGATTGTCCCTAAAGAGCTCGGCTTTCAAAACTACACTCTACGTAAGAAAAAACTTGGAGATTTAGTTCTACAGATCTATAAAACAGTAGGTCTTGAAAAAGCTGTTCGCTTCTTGGATGATTTAAAGCACATAGGATTTGATCAGGCGACTAAGTCTGGTCTCTCCATGGGTGTTGCCGATGTTCTTATCCCAGAGATGAAAGGCAAAGTCATCAAAGATGCTAACGATAAGTTAGCTCTTGTCACAAAGCAGTACGAAGATGGTGTGATCACAGAAGGTGAGCGTAAATCAAAGATCATTTCTATTTGGACAGAAGCAACAGAGTTCTTATCTGATGTCCTTTATAACTTGATCATGAAGCCATCGCCAAACGCCGAGTTAAACCCATTATATCTCATGATTGACTCTGGCGCTCGTGGTAACAAATCACAGCTACGCCAGCTTGGAGCTCTAAGGGGTCTTATGGCTAAACCGTCAGGTGAGATTATCGAGAACCCGATTACTTCTAACTTCCGTGAAGGTCTAAGCGTTCTAGAATACTTTATCTCCTCTCACGGTGCTCGTAAAGGTCTTGCCGATACAGCTCTTAAAACAGCTGACTCTGGTTACTTGACACGTAGACTTGTTGACGTGGCACAAGATGTTCTTGTTAACGAAGAGGATTGTGGTACTTTAGGTGGTATCGAAGTCTCTGCTATTAAGCAAGGGCAAGAAGAATTGCTCCCTCTAAAAGATCGTATCTTTGGTAGAGCTGTTTGTGAAGATATCTATATGCCAGGTGATCGCTCTAAGTTAATCGCTCATGCAGGGGATGTCTTAACAATTGAGCAAGCTGAAGCTATTGATGATTCTGGTATCGAAGGTATCAGAATCCGCTCTACTCTTACATGTGAGACAGAGAGAGGTATTTGCGCTAAGTGCTACGGGGTTAACCTTGCTAATGGCCGTAAGGTCGCGATGGGTGAAGCCGTTGGTATTATTGCAGCGCAGTCGATCGGGGAACCTGGAACGCAGCTCACGATGAGAACGTTCCACCTTGGGGGTATTGCTTCTGCTAGCCTAAATCCAGAACTTGAGAGTGAGTCGGACGGTATTCTTGTCTACCAAGACATACGTACTGTGCAAAATGAAAAGGGCGTCCACCTTGTTTTAAATAAAAACGGACGTCTTCATGTTGTTAAAGATGAAGGAAGAGCTCTTGTAGAGTATAAGAAACTTCTTTCTACCAAGTCGATCGAGCCTATCCAGTCATTCGCTGTAGAGCTTGGTACTGAGATTCTTCTGGAAGATGGCTACCATGTCAAAAAAGGCCAGAAGATCGCAACGATTGAGCAGCACAACTACCCGATCATTTGCGAAAAAGCAGGTTATGTCAAATACGAAGACTTAGTAGAGGGTATCTCTACGCAGAAGACTATCAACAAGCAGACAGGTCAGTCGGAAGTTGTTGTAAAACAACATCGTGGCGAGATGCACCCACAAATCGTTATTTACGCTGATGCGAACAATGAAGAGCTTGTAGGTACTTACGCTATCCCGTCAGGGGCGCACCTCTCTGTTGAAGAGGGTAGCTATGTTGCTGCTGGAACGCAGCTTGCACGCTTACCGAAAGGGGCTGTAAAGACGAAGGATATTACGGGCGGTCTACCGCGGGTTGCTGAGCTTTTCGAAGCACGTAAACCTAAAGATGCTGCAGAAATCGCTAAGATCGATGGTGTTGTAGACTTCAAAGGTGTGCAGAAGAACAAGCGTATCGTTGCTGTGCGTGATGAAGAGACAGGTATGGAAGAGGAGCATCTAATCCCTCTAACAAAACACCTTATCGTCCAGCGTGGCGACCGCGTAGAAAAAGGCCAACAGATCACAGAAGGTCTTGTTAAACCACAAGAAATTCTTGAGATTTGCGGTGTACGTGAGCTTCAAAAATACCTCGTTAACCAGGTACAAGAAGTTTACCGTCTGCAGGGTGTTGACATTAACGATAAACACATTGAAATTATCGTACGTCAAATGCTTCAGAAGGTACGCATCACAGAGCCAGGTGATACAATATTCCTTTACGGCGAAGATATCGATAAGAAGGCTTTCCACCAGCAAAACCGGAAAGTTCTTGAAGAAGGCGGAAGACCTGCACAGGCAACTTCTGTACTTCTTGGTATCACGAAAGCCTCTCTCGGAACAGAGTCGTATTTCTCTGCGGCCTCTTTCCAAGAGACAACACGTGTTCTTACCGATGCAGCTTGCGAAGGAAAAGTGGACTACCTTCTCGACTTCAAATCGAATATTATTACAGGCCAGCAAATGCCATCCGGTACAGGCCACCCTCGCTACTTCCGCAGGTTGAAGAAAAACGTGCAGAAGGATCAAGACGAATTC
>JAFEGE010000091.1 GCA_018240105.1 Verrucomicrobiota bacterium
CCTTCATTTAGAAACGTGCCTCCTTGATCGACAAAGAGATCGAACTGCAAAATATCCTTCCATTTTTTACCGCTTCTAAAAAAACAGCTCTCACCAATCTTTGGCAGAGGAAAGCGATACTCAAAGTTTAGGTAGTAACCACTATCGCCTAAGGCTACCGCAAGTGGATAACCTCGAACTGTATCCGCACCGCCTATGTAGAGCTGCTCTGGTAAAGTTAACTTGTTAAAGCTCACCTGACCCGAGCCGTGAAAATAGAAGTAAGTGTCGTAAGGTAAATGTTGCAGCCGATCGTAATCAGCATTAAAAATGAAAAATCTACCACCACCCCCTATCCGAGAGCATCTAGAGTCAACGGTTTTTAACCCTCCTAAAAAACCAGGAATACCGGCGGCCACCTCTAGTGTGAGATAATCTCTTCCACTTTTTGGGGTAAAATGGTCAAAAAGGAGCCCGGCTGTAAGAACTCTTAGCTTATCGAAAGAGACTGTCTCACCGAGAGCGATGTTTTGGATCTGTTTGTAGTCAAAGTAGCTAAAGAAATCGAGACTAAGAGCGCGCGTTCTTGTAAGAGCTTGGTTAAATTTAACAGTTGCTATGTCGGAGCGGCCTTTGAGGTGTAAGCTTGTAAGCTCTTCAATATGAAACTTTGAAAAGAGGTAAGCAAACTCTAAAGAGGCACCTCTTTTGTTAAGAGGGATGTTATAGATCGCATCTGTAAAGTAGAGAGCCTCCACAGGGAATCCGATCACACCTGCAAAAGAGAACTTATCGCCTTGTTTTAAAAGACTGCCAATATCGAGCCGTCCACCAGCTCGAATGTTGGTTGTTAAGTCTTTACCGTAGTTGTTGGCATTGAGATAGAGATGAACGGGTCTTTTATCATAAACGCGGACGACAACGTCCGCACAGCCTAAATCTTGCCCCTTCTCAAAAACAGCTCCTGCAGCGAGGTCACTATTTTCATTGAGAAGCATGAGCGCCTCTAAAAACTTATCGTAGCGAAGCGGCTTATTTTGCAGAGGCGCAAAGTAGCCTGCGATAAACTCCTTACTGTAGTGTTTGTTACCGATAACCGAAATACAACCAAGCTTGCCCTCTAAAATCGCAATCCTTAAGGTACGTCTCTCAACTGTTTGCGGAGGAGGGTAAGCGCGCGCTAAGAAGTAGCCTCTTTTTGCATACTCCTCATCAATTTTGGCGCAGAGTCCGTAGATGTCTTTCATGGAGAGCTCTCTATGCAAATAGGTAGAGATCCAAGAAGTGATCTCTTTTTCTGAAAAAGCCGTATTACCTTCAATCTCTATGTGATCAACCCGTACTTTCTTACCGATCGGCATCTCTAGATGCTGCTTTGGAATATCGATCTGGACAGAAGGAACTTGCTTGTCTGGCTGTAAGGGCTTTGATTCATACTCTTTTTCTATCTCTCTTTCTACGACACCGGCAGAAGGAACCGGAGGCGGCGCGCCTAATAGAGGGTGTAAGAGAAAAAGAAGCAGTATATATTTATACAAAGGCTCCCTTAAAAATCATCGTGGCTAAAGGCGGCATTTTTATCACAAAGCCGGAGCCATCTTCTAAAATTCTGATAGAGCGATTAGTATTACCACAGCCGCCATACTTCTCTTCATCGGAGTTAAATAGCTCTGTAATCTCTTTAAGACCCTCTAATTTAATAATGTATTCGGCATAGTGGGTCGGTGTAAAGTTATGGACACAGATAAGCTCCTCTTCTACACCTCGTCTAAAAAAGGAGATGACAGAGTTTGTATCATCGCGATTGTCAATCCAAGCAAACCCTTTCCTGTGAAAATCTATCTGCCAGAGAGAGGGGTGTTTTAAATAGAAGTGGTTTACATCGCGGACAAACTTCTTCCACTTGATGTGCATATGATCTTCTAAGTGGTGCCAATGGAGCTCTTCAGCCGACCACCACTCATTTCTTTGACCGATCTCTACTCCCATAAAGAAGAGCTTCTTGCCAGGGTGGCAAAAGGCGGCGCTGTAGTAAAGTCTCATGTGGGCAAACTGTAGATAGTGGTCCCCTGGCATCTTCTGTAAAAGACTCTTCTTGCCATGGACTACCTCATCGTGAGAGATAGGAAGCACATAGCGCTCTTGTAAAACAAGCTCATAGCTCTTCAAGAGATCTTCATGGTGGTACTTACGGTAGATCGGATCTTTCGTAATAAATTTTAAAGTGTCATGCATCCAGCCTATGTTCCACTTGAGATCAAAGCCAAGGCCGCCCCACTCTAGAGGTTTAGTGATCCCGGTGTAGATGGAGGCATCTTCTGCAATCATAAGAACGCCTGGAAAGTTTTGATGGACGATGGAATTTAGATGCTTTAAAAATTCAATCGCATCGAGGTTTTCTTTACCCCCATGACGATTTGGCTCAAAATAGCTCCACTCTCTTCCATAATCCAAAAAGAGCATCGACTGCACTGCATCAACACGGATAGCATCGACGTGCATCTTCTCCAGCCAAAAAAGGACGCTTGCAATAAGAAAATTACTTACCTTTTTATTACCGTAGTCATAGATACTTGTCCCCCACTGTGGGTGGCTTCCCATCACATGGTGGTCGCGCTCAAACTGCGCTGTTCCATCATAGTAAGCAAGGGCAAAGCTATCGCGCGGGAAGTGGCCAGGCGACCAGTCAAAGATCACACCAATATGGTGCATATGAAGGTGATTTACGAAGTATTGAAAATCTTCCATGTTGCCATGGCGGCTCGTTGGCGCAAAGTAGCCAGTTGTTTGATACCCCCACGACTCATCTAAGGGATGCTCTGTCACTGGTAAAATCTCTACGTGGGTGTATCCCATATCTTTGAGATACGGTACAAGAAGAGAGGCAAGCTCTCTATAGTTATAAAATTGCCCCTTCTTTTTACGCCAGGAGCTAAGGTGCACTTCATAAACGTTGATCGGAAGATCTAGCCTACAGCTTCTTTTGCGCTCCTCTAGCCACTCGCCATCGCGAAAGCAAAACTCTTCATGATTAGAAGCTACAATCGCAGCTGTCTGCGGTCTTAATTCAAACGCATTGGCAAAGAGATCTGTTTTAAAAGAGCTGTGACCATCGCGGTTACGAATCGCAAATTTGTACTTCATACCAGGCTTAATCCCTGGCATAAAAATTTCAAAGACGCCGCTCTCTTCAATCTTGCGCATCGGCGTTACATGCTCTTTCCAATAGTTACAATCGGCAATCAAAGAGACGCGGGTAGCATTTGGCGCCCATAGAGCAAAATGCACCCCCTCGACTCCATCTACCTCTCGTATATGAGCCCCTAAAACCTCATAAAGACGATAGTGGACCCCTTCGTTAAAAAGATGGCTATCGACAGGAGAAAAGAGAGGCGCAAATGAGTAGGGATCAAAGCCGATGACACCATTTGGATGGATGACGCGATAATCGGTCTTCTCTGTCTCTAAAGGGACATGATAAACAAAAAGCCCTGCCTCATGGACAAGTCTTGGTCGAACAATCTCGCCTCTATATTCAAAGAGAAGATCTCTTTTAAGAGGCGCCCAGAGGCGAATGACCTTCTCCTCCTCTGAAATCTTATGTAACCCAAGGAAGCGGTGTGGATTTGTATGCCTTCCCTGTGAGAGCCATTCTACTTCGTCTTCTAAAGAAACGGTGCCTTGCATTGTCTTCTCCAATCTATTATGCTATACGCGGAAAAGTGGGAATTTGTCAACAGACCCTGTTAAAGTATGAAACTTCTCTTTTTCTCCCTCATTTTTTTCACTCTTCCTCTAAAAGCCTTCTACCTTCTTCCCGAAAACCATCCCTTAAGAGAGCCTCTTACAAAGCTCTTTCTTGATCCATCGCCTTTAGAGAGTCCTGAAAAGCTCTTTGAAAAAGGATTCAAAGCAATCGCCTTAAAAAAGCAAGGCACCCTCTTCATCGGTACTCACCCAACCCTTCCGGGCTACGTACTCAAATTCTACCTTCTTCCAGCCACAACTGATGAAGCCACTAGCAATTACCATACCCTCTTACAGCGCTGCCGTGGCGCGAAAAAAATTAGAGACCTCCTCAAATCTAGACAAAGCACTCTCTTTACTGTCCCGGATAAATGGCTCTATGAACTCCCCTACTCTAGCAAAGCCTATCCCCTCTATATTCTTCTGGCAACCGATATGCAAATCTTAAACCTTACAGAGAGCGCCTCGGCCTGGAAGCATAAAGTGACAAAAGAACACTTAGAGGAGCTCCTCGCTATCATTAAAATAGGCTCTGCCTCTACCGGCCTTACTAAAAACGTCCCCTATACCAAAAGCGGCCGTTTTGCCTTCATCGATACAGAGTATCCTGACCGCCAGCTTGATCTAACAGAATTTACCCGCTACTTCTCCGAAGAAATGCAAAAAGTCTGGAAAGAGATTTGCCATTAAACGATTGATTACAAGACACTTAAAAAGTAAAATAAAATATTTATTTTTAACCATAATTAGTGTATAATTAATTTATTAATAATAATTAAGGGTCGAACTAATATGGATTTAACACCAACAAGCTCTTTTTCTTGGACAAACCCCTTTAACATGTCATCCACTATGGGTTGCGCAATAATGGTTGGGGGCGCTCTCCTAATGGCGATCTCTTATTTAGTAACTAGATTAGTAAGCTCTCGCCCACAAACAGCAACAAAACCCATGGAATCAAGGCAAGTTACCTTTTCTCCGTCACCTTCTCCATCCACTCCGATCTCATCAGCCTTAACGACTTCAATAGACCCTATAGGCCTCCGCAACGAAGGTAACACCTGTTTTATAGCCTCAGCCTTACACGCAATCAGTGGCACTACTCTAGAAGAGGCTATTTTCGCTAGTTCTTCTAGGAACGAAGGCCTTGATGCTGTTCGTGCGATATTGCTATCTCAACGTGATGGACACCAAGCCCCCGTCGGTGCACTAACACGCGCCCGCTCTATAGCTCTGAGCTTTGCAGGAAGCGGAGAATGTTCCAGCGCTGAGTTTTTAGGAACTCTTGCAGATTTAGTAGATGTGGGCTTATTAGCTAGAGACTCAAGAGCCCCTATGTTAAGAGAGGTAAGCGGTAGAGCTTCTAAAGATTTAATGAGAACCTTTACAATTGGTCTCTCTGTTGATACAACTTCTCCTCCCACGGATTTAGAAACCCTAATAGCAAGATGGCAAAGATCTCCTGGAAGTGGAGCGGCTTATCAACTCAACATGAATCCAGACACCCTCTTTTTTGAAGTAAGACCGAGCGTAGTACCAGAAGCAGGAGATGGAGTCTTATCACACTCTGACGTTAATCCCACCATGCCTGATATCAGAGTTCCTATGGACTTTAGATCATCCCTCTGCCCAACAGCCCCAAAGGACTATCGCTTAAAAAGCTTTATTCGTTATTTGGGCACAGGTAGTGAGGGCCATTATGTCGCCTACATGCGAACAACAGATAGAGAAGGTCATGATAGTTATTTTGTTGCAAACGACAGCACGTTAACTCTTCTAATAGACGACGCAGAAAGCGGACTAGGTAGCGCAGAAGAGCAGTTTAGACGAGCTGCCAGCCAAGCGGTCATGCTAACATATCAGTTTAATCCTTTAGCTGGCTTGCGTCCGATCACAGCTCCAAGAGCTGCAGCTGCTAGAGTACAACCTGTAATGAGAAGAGATGTACCAGCTACTCCTCATATTAGCGGTGATGAAGCTGTGGCCCGTGAGATACAGGCAAATCTAGATAGAGAAGCAGAAGCAGCCAGAGTAGCGCAAATAGAAGCTAATGAAGCTTTTGCGCGTGCCGTGGAACGGGCAGATAGAGAAGCAGAAGTTCTTAGATTAGCGGAAAGAGAGGCCGACGCAGCTCTTGCCAGGTCTCTTGCTTAACTAAAAATTAGTTTATTTACGTACGAAAGTAAGTAATTCTCCTTAAGCAGATCTCTTTTTGGCCCTCTTAGAGGGCCATTACTTTTGACAACCGCCTCTTTTTATGCTACTCTCTTGCCTATCTTGGTAAGCAAAGGTTTAAAAATGAGCGGTTTTTCTCTAACATCTCTTAATAACTTCTACATAAAAACTCTAGAGACGCCAACCCCTCCGCTCTTTACCTCTACCCACGAAGAGCCTCTAGAAGCTCGCATCTGGCAAGCTGTCAAAAAAATATTTTTAATCGCTTTTATGGCGCCTGTTATCTTCCTTATCGTTCGTCCCATCCTTTGGGCCCAAAGAACTATAGAAGTTAAAGAAGCGCCAGCACAAGAGCCTCCCGCTATACCTCCACCCGAACTCCCCCCTGCCTCTACCAGAGAAGCCCCTCCTCCAAGAGCTGTAGAGCCAAGCGTTGCAACCGCTCCCATTAACCCCTCTTTACTAGCTGCCGGACGACCTGGAGGGCTTCCCCGTGAAGGTAACACCTCTTTTGTAGCAGCGACTTTACAAGCCATAAGAGGGACTTCTTTAGAAGAGGCTATTATAGAAAGTGCATCTGATACCCCAGGTATCGTAGCTGTTCGTGAAATATTTATGGCTCTACGTACTGATCAATTTCCATCTTACGGAGCCCTTGAAAGAGCTCGCTCTATAGACTCCCGTTTCGAAGGTCCTACAGAACGCTATAGTGCGCTTTTTTTAGAATGTCTTATGGATTTACCAGAGATACAAGTTCTTACAACCGATGGATCGCGCCAGCACCCCTCTACTTTTGCAGCAGCTTTCTTAAGGATAGATATGAAAGATCTTCCTCCCAAACCGTTAGAAACACTCTTACAAGAAAAGCAAGAAGAACATCCTCTTAACTCGACACCCGATACACTCTTTTGTGTAATCGACTGGCTAGCATCTGATGATCAAGACACCGATCGCAATGCATGCCAACTTCTCGTACCTCTTGACCTTCCTTCAACTCTACTTCAAACAGAAGCGCCATACCGTTTAAGAAGTTTTGTTTGCCTTGAAGGCAGCGAAGACACTCCTAAATTCGTATCCTACGTCCGCAAAACTGATGCTAGCGGAATCGATAGCTACTTCCAGATAGATGGCCCTCAAGTCGCTCCTCTAAACGAAGCCGTTTTTGTACAAGCGGCCCGCAGAGCATCTTTTGTAACTTATCAAACTAACCACGCAGCCCTCGCCTCTGATTAATAAAAAAATTATTTAACTAACTAGTGTCAAAAAACTTAAAAGTTACCGTTTTTTGACAAACCGCTCTTTTTGTGCTATAATCTTGGCTATCTTAGATAAGAAGGTATAAACATGGCGAACTTCTCTCTCGCAGCTGTTGATCGATTCTATATACAGACCCTCTCGCCTACAGCTCCCCCTGCCGTCACAATCCCTCCTCTCTCTGCCCGTATCTGGCAAGTTGTCAAAAAAATACTAGTCGCTATCTTTGTCACCCCTGTAGTTTTCCTCGCCATCCGCCCCATCCTCTGGGCCCAACGAACCATAGAAGTTAGAAGAGCAAGGGCGCCATCACTACCTAGTCCCCCTCCTGCTACTGACGCTCCTTTTCCTCGGGCTGTTGCTAACCCTCCCCCACCTCCTATAAGAGCCGATGTACCTTCCCCACCTCCTAGACGCATCGCCCCTTCAAATCCTAACTTACCGTATGCGCATATCCCTCTAGCAGCGGACCAGCGCGTTGTAGGCCTACCTAATAGTGGTAACACTTGCTTTATAGCATCTGCTTTTCAAGCTTTGATTATGGCAGATCCGTCAATGTTAGAAGCAATTGACAACTGTCCTGTGGGCGCTTCTACTGAAATGGATGCTATTAAAGGGATTGTTCAGGCTTACAGAACAGCGCAGCAAAATGGAGCTGCTATAGCAACTGCTTGTTTAATGAGAGCTCGTACTGGCCTCGAATCTAGATGGGCGCAAGATTCAGCCGCACAATGGCTAGAAGAATGTTTAAGCCGCACAAACATAGTTCGATCTAATGGAGAGAGACACAATTTTATCAATATGCTTACAGACTTCGATGGTACAAACATCGAACATAAATATACTATCTTTGAAGAAGCAAGAAGTAATCCAAGAATAAGAGATGACTTTACAGCTATAGGTAATAAAGAATATAGGAAGCATGACTCTCAAGTAGGCCCAGCTTTTATGTTTCATTTATATACTCCACCAGGTCCTGTACACTTGGATACACTACTAGAGACAGCTCGTAATGCACGTGAATCTCCTGAAACTAGACCTTCTCGAGCTCCAAATAGCGACGGATATAGAATGTCAGGAAGCCAAAGGGAACTTACCCATGCGCCTCGTATTATACGATTTGAATTAGCCTTCAGAGATCCATCCGCACCTCCTACAATTTTGACTTGTCCTATGCGCACAGAAGCAGTCCCGATTAGAGAGGCTCGCTACGAATATGGTTTAAACAGCTTTGTCATCCAATCAGGCTCTAGAAGTGGCGGCCATTACACTGCCTACGTACGTAGAACAGATACCGAAGGCCATCCTCGTTTCTTTGCCACAAGCGATAGGTATGTAAAGGAAATATCACAAGCAGACTTCGAAAAAGCAGCTAAAGGTTCTTGTACTGTTGTCACTTACACAAGAGGCGAGCGCCTTACACCCGCGCCTCATGCCGCTCCAGCAACCTAACCCCTACTTCTCAAAGCGATCTAAAAGGTAAGTTGTGCCAGCCTTTACAAGAAGCTTCTCCCCTCTCTCTTTAACGACCCCTTTTTCTTTAAGGTGCCTTTTTAAGCGGTAAGAGACAATCTCTTTAGGCCAATTAATCGTAAGAAGGCCATCTTTTGTAGCGGTAAAGTGGAGGCGACGAAGCTTATGCTTCGTCCAATCGAGGGCAAATTCACCCCAACTGCTCTCTATGCCAATAAAGCGACCGGATGGGAGCGAAGACCAGAGCTCTGGCAAAAGGTAGATCTCTTCTTCTGATTCTCTAAAGAAAAGGGCGCGAATAGAAGAAGCCATCGAAGCGAGGATCTCTTCTTTAGAGGTCTTCTCTGGAAGAGCTCTTCTCGTAAGACCTAGAAATTTCTTATCCTCTAGTTCAGGCACTAGAAGATGGTTAAAGTAGAGCTGAATCGCCTCTTTAAACTCTCTCTCTTCTTTGAGAGGAAGCACCTCTTTTGTAAAAGGATACTTCTGCCCTAGAAAGAAAAGTAGTGGTAAGAGCTCTTGTAGTTCGAAGCGATTCTCTACTTTGGCAAAATCAAGCTTTTTGTGGCAGCCAAAAGAGAGTCTCTCTTGTTTTTTTAGAGCTAAGGAGCGCCCTACAGCAATCTCTAAAGAGTCTTTGTGCGTTAATGAAAAAGGGGCGTCATCTATCTCACCTTTTACCTCTACACCGCGGCGTAGAATAAGGCGAAGCGATCCATTTATCTCTTGTAGATAAAAAAGAAAAAAACCCTCTTTAGCTCTACCAAAGATTTCGATGCGATCCTTCTCTTGGTTTTGTAGCGTCGTAAAACCCTCAATCGGTCCTGTAAGAGAAAAAGAGAGATGGTAGCTCTTATGATTAGTAGAAATTTTTAGAAGAGTTGGAAACGCCTCAACAAGATAGGAGGTACCCGGCAAGAGCATAGGAAGGCCTGGCCTATGGGTAAAGGGGGTAAATCGATTCATGATCGTAATCAAAGAACGCATCTGAAAAGCTCTCTTTCGTTATTTTTGAACGCACCTGGATACAACCCATCTTGTAACGATTCTTGTGCATAAATAGAAAAATAGGATAGAATCGCATCCATGTCGATACTAGGATCTGCTTTTTCCCTATTTTTAGTCTACAATGTGATGGGAAATCTTCCATTTTACATTGCAATTTTGAAGCCTTATGACGCTAAACGACAAAAAATTATTTTAATTCGTGAGATGTTGATTGCCCTAGGCATTCTCTTCCTCTTCGGTTACGCCGGTGATAGCATCCTCCATTTTTTAGGCATCACCAAAGGGATTATCGGAGTTGCAGGTGGTATCCTGCTCTTTCTTATCTCTTTGACGATGATATTTCCAAAACATACAACAGGTGGCATTCCGGAGCATGAGCCTTTTATTATTCCGATAGCAACACCTTGTATGGCAGGCCCTGGCAGTATTAGCGCTGTCATGTTGCTTGCGGAGACGCTCGGCTCTCCTATGGAAGTGGCTCTTGTGATTTTCCTCGCTTGGCTCCCCTCTCTTGCTATTCTTTTGGTCGCCTCTTATATACGTTATCTTGTCGGAGAGAAGGGCCTTATTGCCTTTGAACGCTTTGGTGGTTTATTAATCGCTCTGATCGCTGTCCAGATGATCTCTTCGGGTGTTGTAAACCTCGTAAAAGATAATTTTTATAAAACACCTAGATCGGAAGTTGTTGGCAATTATGCAGTGGCAAGAAGTTGAAAAAGCGTTTCACCGCGCCCTGACACACGCCATCTCTAAAAAGAAGTTTCTCTTTATCTCCCCTCTTCTTTTAGCCTCTGGTCTACTCGTAGTCTTTTGCCGAGCTGCCTCTTTAGAGGCCCACTCTTGGATATTTTTAAGCTTAGCCTTCCTCCCGATATTTTTTATTACCGGCGTCTTTTTAGCAGGCGGGGTCTTTATCACCCGTATCTACTATAATGAGATTAGAGAGCAGCCTTTGCAGCTCTGGAAACTTCTACAGCAATCCCTCCAGCAGTTACTAGAGGCCTCCTACCTATCGATTCCGCTGATTATCGCCTACCTTTGCCTATGGGCGCTTCTTGGCGTCTTCTATCTACTACGTGCGATCCCGGGTATCGGCGGTGTGATGAGCATCCTCTTCTCCTTTGGCCCTTTTCTGCTAGTCTCTAGCTTTCTGATGCTCGCTGTGATTAGCCTTCTATCACTCTTCTTTGTAACACCGCACATCGCTTTAAAAGGCAAAATTCACCTCGCTATTGCTGAAGAGATCTTCTCTCGCCTAAAGGCAAGTATCTTTTCTAATACACTCCTCTTCTTTTTAGGTTTAATGCCGATTGTATTAAGCACAGGGTTTTTAACCCTTGCCGCGATTGTAACCGATATGAAATACCTCACAGGCGAGTCCTTAATCGGCATCTCCTTTGAGTGGTTTTTCATCATGGTCCCCTTTTCACTCTTACTGACACCAGCTGTTATCTTTTTCTTTAACTTTGCAACAGAGAGCTTCCTCCTTTTGCAGAAAAAGAAAAAAGGATCTGCCGCTCTCTCTGAAGAAGAATGCGTGCCGCTGTCATAGGCCGAGGCCTAGCCGGCCTTAGTAGCGCCTTTTTTCTATCACAAAAAGGCTACAAAGTAACCCTCTTTGATAAAGATGCCCTGCCCAAAAGCGCTTCCAGCGTTGCCTCTGGTCTTTGCCACCCATACCCTGGCCGCGATGGCAAACCTTCCAAATTTGCAAAAGAAGCTCTCGCTGAAACAACGGCTCTTTTAGAGCACGTTGAAAAAGTAAGCGGTACCTCTCACGCTAAACGGATCGCTTTTTTACGTAAAAATAAAGAGATACCTCTCTCCTATCCCGATTTAGAACAAGTAGAAGATGGTACTCTTATCCACTCTGGCCTTCTTTTTGATATGGAGAGTTATTTAAAGGCGCTCTTTCTTGCTATACCGGATCTTACCTTTACCCAAAAAGAGGTCTCTCTAAGCGATCCCTTGCCAGAGTTTTCCTCTGTTGTCTTTGCACTCGGAGGTGGCTTTCAAAAAGAGAGGATCGACTTGCCTTTGCAGTACATTAAAGGCCAAGTGCTGATTGCCTCTACGGCAGAGAAATTCGAAAGGCCGATCCTTGGCAATGGTCACCTTATCCCGCTAGGAGAGGGTAAAGTTCTTCTAGGATCGACTTATGAGCACCACTTTACAGATGATCTTCCTGACCTAGAGAGCGCACAAAATCTTCTCCGCAAAAGGCTCTCTACCTTCTTACCCTCCTTTGATAGCTTTGTACCCCTGTCAGCCAAAAGTGGCATCCGTGTGGCACAAAAAGGTAGCTACCTCCCCTATCTAACAAAACTCGATGAGAAGCGCTTTATTTACACGGGGCTCGGCTCTCGTGGCCTTCTCTACCATGCCCTCTATGGACGCCTTTTAGCAGAAATGGTAGGATAATCTCTATGGATACTAGCTTTCTTTTTCTTGGTACCGGAGGCTCGCTTGGCACACCGGCTATCGGCTGCGCTTGTAAGAGTTGCACCTCCTCTTCCCCACAAGATAAAAGGCTCAGGACCTCAGCCCTTGTAGAGATTGATGGTAAAAAACTCCTTATCGATGCCTCTCCCGATATTCGCCACATCTCTCTTTGCTATAACATTACCTCTGTCGATGCTCTTTTGATCACCCATGGCCATGAAGATCACATCGGTGGCATGAACGACCTAAGGCCTTACTACACGCTTCGAGAGTATACCCCCCTTCCCCTTTTCACCTCTGAGCACGCCTATCAAATTATCCATAGGAGATTCTCCTACGCTATCGACCGGTTTCTGCCGCACTTTCTACCAACAACGGAAGGAGAGCTCTCTTTTGCTGGTGTACAGATCACCTACTTCTCCTACCACCAACTTGACATGCCAGTCACAGGTTACCGCATAGGCCCTATCGCTTACATAACCGATATTAAAGAGTATCCAACATCGATCTTTTCCCACTTACAAAATCTCGACACACTTGTTCTTGGCGTTATCCACGAAAAAGGTGCCCCCATGCACTTCTCCCTTGCTGAGGCGCTCGCCTTTATCGAAAAAGTTTCCCCAAAACGCACCTTCTTTACCCACATCTCTCATGATATTGATAGAGAGAGCTTCTCGCGTAAACTCCCCCCCAATGTAGAGATAGCCTATGATGGGCTAAAGCTCACTTGGCCTGCTCACTCTCTTAACAAATAACTCAGCTACATTTTTTTCTCCCTCTTCTGTATTATATCTCTTATGGAAGAAGGTCTATTTACACTCGGCACCCCGAAAAGCGCGCTTGTTGTCGGTATCTACCCCTCAGGGAAGAGCATGGACACTTGTTTAGAGCATTTAGATGAGCTTAAAGCGCTTGGAACAACCTATGGCTTTTTAGAGATAACCGCTCTCCCATGCCCGATTAAAGAGCTCAACGCGAGAACTCTTATCGGCAAAGGCAAGGTAGAAGAGATTGCCGAGAGAGTTGTAAAGGAAAATATTGAAATTGTGATCTTCGATCATGAGATCACCCCTAACCAGCAGAAGAATCTTGAAGAGGTAATCAAACGACCTGTTATCGATCGTACAGAGCTTATTTTAGAGATCTTTGCCAAAAGAGCCCACAGTAATGAAGCGACGCTCCAAATCGAATTAGCAAAGGGGCGCTATTTACTACCGAGACTACGTCGTATGTGGACTCACTTAGAGAGACAACGTACCGCAGGCGGTGGTGCTGGATCAGGCTCTATGCGCGGCGCTGGTGAGACGCAGCTTGAAGTTGACAGACGTATCCTTAAAGACCGTATCTCAAGTCTAGAGCATGAGATTGAAGATATCCGCAAAGTACGCGATATCCAAAGAAGTTTACGCCTCTCTACCGGTATTCCGACCTTTGCGATCGTAGGCTACACAAACGTTGGTAAATCGACGCTTCTCAATGCCCTCACAGAGGCAGAAGTGCTGATGGAAGATAAGCTCTTTGCGACCCTTGACACAACCTCTCGCCAATATGTACTTCCTAACAAACAAAAGATTCTTCTTATCGACACAGTCGGCTTCATACGCAAACTCCCCCACACTCTAGTAGCAGCCTTTCGTAGCACTTTAGAGGAGTCTCTCTATACCGATATCCTCCTCCATCTTGTCGATGTCTCCCACCCGGCCGCCCTAGAGCAAGCAGAGGCGACCCTACAAGTTTTAGAGGGGCTTGGCATAAAAGATAAGATCATCATCACGGTTCTTAATAAAGTAGATCGCTGTACAACACCAGAGATGCTAGATCGGTTTCGCCTCACCTACCCACGTACAGTTGCCATCTCAGCCTTACACAAAACAGGCTTTGATGAGCTCCTAGCCCTTATGATAGAGGCTATATCAGCGCTCCGCAAAGTCATGCATCTAAGAATACCCCAAAGTAACTTTGCTCTAGCTGCTGAGCTCATGAGAGAAGGCCGCATCATCTCCTCTGACTACGAAGGCAATGACATCCTCTTAGATATCGAGATCCCAGCAAAGCTCTCCCACAAAGCCGCCCCCTTCGAAAGAACCTAAAATCTTGATTGCCTCTAAAGTCTACTTTAGATAATCTAAAGTTGTACTTAAGATTATCTAAAGTTATGTTCAAAAGATTGCTACATCCTCATTTACAAGAGCTTGCAAAGAAGTATCCCGTGGTTACCCTTCTGGGACCACGCCAATCTGGAAAGACCACCCTTGTCCAAACAGCCTTCCCGCATAAGCCCTATGTGAACATGGAAGATTCTGATAATAAACAGCTTGCAATCTTAGATCCCAAGAGCTTTATGGCCCGCTATCCCAAAGGCGCCATTTTTGATGAAATCCAAAATACCCCAAATCTACTATCTCATATCCAAGTCGAAACAGATGCTTTGAACGAAAAAGGACGTTATGTCCTTACCGGTAGCCACCAAACGGCTCTACACTCCGCTATTTCACAATCTTTAGCCGGAAGAACCTCTCTTTTAAGACTACTTCCTTTAAGTGTAGAAGAGATCCGAAAAGCAAAAATCGAAGATTCCTTAGAAGAAATTATTCTAAAAGGTGGCTATCCTAGAATTTACAAAGAAAACCTACCCCTTTCAAATGCCTATAGCAGCTACTTCCAAACCTATGTAGAGCGAGATATTCGGCAAATCTTAAAGGTAAAGGATCTTTTGCAATTTGAAAGGTTCATCAAATTAGTTGCCAGCCGTATCGGCCAGATCGTTAACTACACCAGCCTTGCCGCTGATGTCGGTGTCTCCTCCGTTACCATTAAAGAGTGGATTACTGTCTTAGAAGCAACCTACATTTTAATACGGCTAGAGTCTTATTTTGAAAATTTTGGCAAACGGCTTATTAAATCTCCCAAGCTCTATTTTGTGGACACAGGGCTTGCATGCCACCTCCTAGGAATAGAGAGCGTCGTACAATTAGTAAAAGATCCCATCTATGGGAACTTGTTTGAAAATGCGGTTGTTCTAGAGCTCATGAAGGCTCGCTACAATCAAGCGCTCGATCCTAGATTCTACTTTTATCGCGATGTATCGGGAAAAGAGGTCGACCTCATACTACAGCAAGGCAGCCGCCTTATCCCGATTGAAATTAAGAGCAGCAAAACCTTCTCCCCCTCTTTTCTGGAGGGATTAAACTATTTTCATAAAGAAACAGGAGAAAGAGCCCAAGGAGGAGCCCTCATATATGGAGGCGATCTGACACAGAAGATCGGAAACTTTGATCTCTTCAATCTAGAGAGCGCTTCTTCCTTGTGGAGCTAAAAAGCAGTTGTTTCAGGGCTTCCCAGAGCTTTTTTAGAGTGTGAAAGAGCTTCTTCCAAAACGGCAGGCGAATTTTATACAATCCTTGGGCGCGATAGATGGTCTCTATTTTTTCTTTTTCCTCAAGAGAGAGCTCTTTTTTGCCTTCAAACATTTCAAAAAAGTAATCTTTTTCCCCTAGATGAGGTGTCTTTTTTTGCTGATAAAAAAGAGAGCCGTCCACATGCTGTAAAATATCCGTTTTTATCCTCTTTTTTTCATTCATAAGAGAGACAGGAAAATCCTTATTCACGTAGTAAGGCTCTTTTGCCATCTCAAACCCCATCCAATAGGTCTCTTTGTCTCCATAGACAAATTGGTACACCTTTTTATGATTTCTATTTAGCTCTACGATATGTCTAAGCCCCTCTTTGTGTCTTTCCTTATCAAAAACAACGCACCCAGACTCCTGCCAGTGCACAAGGAAGGGGCGCTCTTTTGAAGGGCTATCCTCTCTCCAAAAAAAACCCCACTCTTTGGGAAGATAACTGGAGGGGGCTAGAATGATCTCTCGCATAAACTTCTTTTGCTCTTCATAGAAGTCTGGATCTGCCCATTTACCGAAATTTTCTGTAAAAGAGGCTTCTCTTGGCCTTAAAAAGAGGCGCCTGTCGCGAAAGAAAAAAGCCCCCGTCTTTTTATAACCAGGATGGTTGAGTAAAACCTCTGGTTTTTCAAAGAAGAAGATATCCGCATCCATCAAGATCGCCTCTTCAAAGGAGGAGAGTTTTATAATCAAAGGCTTAATCTGCCAGCCCCAATAAAGAGAAGCTGGTGGTGGCGCGTAATCGAGAACATCTTTAATAACAACGCCCGGTATAGCTTTAAACTGCCGCTTTATTTTTTCGCAGAGTTCATTACCAGCGTGCCATATCTCACAGGCAAGCCGTGAGTTAAGGTTATTTCTAATATGCTGTAAGCTTGCATATAAAATAGGTGCATACTTGTCGCTGCAGGCAACAACAAGGCCTATTTTTTCTGAAAACTTTGTTTCTCTCATTTTTCACCTTTTCTGTTATTTTAAAAAAATGAGCTATTAAACTGTAAAATCCTTAAGATACTTCTCTTGTAAAAATAGCTTTATGATAAAAAGAGGAGAATTTCATGTGCACGTCTGTAGGAACTGGAGCTCTTATCCCCTATCCAGGCACTCATGAAGATTTTGCTTTCCAAGTTGCAGCCAAGGGCCTTGCGCGTCCAACCGTTGTAGTAAAACTTCCAGGAGAGGCTCCCGAAGCTTTAAAGCGCTATCATACTTTATGCACTAGCATCCTAGAAGCAACTAATACCTCTTCGCCTATGCGAGATCCTCTTATACATCGTGCGATAAGAGACCTCGGCGCTCTCGGTTTTTATAGAGATGGTCTTTCTTTAGCTCTTTCTAGAGGCTTTTCTATAGAATTTACAAGATCGATTCTTTTTGGCTGGTTCAAAGCAAATCCAGTAGTTGCTACAACTTATGTTTATACCTTAGACAATGTAAATCTTCGAGATGTAGCTCTCTCTGGATTAACTTACTTTTTTTGCAGTCAACCTCCCCTACCAAATTACTTCTCTTTACCAGAGCGTCAAGCACACACCATGGTATGGCTGCAAAGAGCTCTAAAAACAGCTGCTACGATCCAAAACATAGGACTACAACAAACTTCCTTAAGATACATTTTTACCTATTTTCAAGACGATCTATCGCTAGAGTTCTTATTTGAAAACTATGATTCTGAAGAGGTTTTTGCACTAGCCTCACCCTTACTCACTGCTTTACTTAATAGAGTAGAGCTTAAGTGTGAAGCGCCAATTCTTGCGAGCTGCTTTCCCGTAGGTGAAAGGCGCGACCAATTAGTTATGCCCTTGTGCCAGAAGGCTTTTTTAGACAATGATTTAGAGATAGCAGTCGAATTTGCTGAACTTTTTTCAAAGAAGCACGAAAGGAACAGAGCTTTATTTGGTATCTGCAGACAAGCCTACTTCAAAAAAGATCGATGGGCCTTTAGTCGCGCCATGGAAAACCTTTCCAACAAAGGATTGCTATCACATGCCCGTCGATATTACACAAAGCTATTAGCGAAAATACGCTGAACCCAAAATTAACTCTTTATAAAACAAAAAGGAAAATAATATGTCTCTTACTGTAGAGAATTGCTCCCTCATCTTACATCCAGGTCCTTATAAAGATTTTGCTTTCCAGATCGCTGCTAAGGAGCTCTCTCGCCATACTGTGGTAATAAAATGCCCTGGGGAGACTGCAAGAACTTTAGCGCGGCATCAGGAGCTATGCCTTAGAGTTCTACAAGGCCCGCTTGCCTTTAATTCTTTTGCACAACCATTGATTCCCGAAGAGTTTGGAAACAGAGGATTTTATAGAGATGGGCTCTCTCTTGCCCTCTCGACAGGAATGCCCACACCCGTTCTGGAGCGCATTCTTCTCGGTTGGATCGCTACAAATGCACCAGCAATAACTACTTGTCTTTATGTAATGCCAGACACTGATCTTAGAGACAGAGCTTTGCAAGTTCTATCCGATGCTTTTGCTAAGGGCAAACATTTGCCGCGATCCTCTTCTAGAGCTGAACAATTAAGATGCAATGTTTTATCTTTAGAAAAATCTTTAAAAACTGCCGCTAGAATTCGAACAGAAGCCACAAGACTAGACGCTTTAGAAAGCATCTTCACCTATTTTGCAAACGATTATGATACTATAAAATGCCTTCTTGAAACTCTCGGTGCAGGAGAGTTTTTTCGTTTACTCGTGGTTTTGTTACCTGCTTTAACAAGAGATATAAGATTCAATCACCGAGCCCCAACCCTTGCAACCTATCTTCCAGAAGGCGAAATGCGAGATCGCTACCTTCGGCTTATCTGCAAACAGGCTTTCGACACATGGAATTTCGACCTTGGTATTGACGCCGCCGCATTATTTTCAGATTCCCACGAGCGCCGTATAACAAAATTTTTCTTTAATCAAATCCCAAGGCCTCTTCCTGTAGATTTCGATGGCTACGATGAAGAAGACTCTTCTATTTTTGTTTCCGAGCTTTGAGGTGTATACCGAGAGTAATTCAAAAATCGGGATGTGGCAAGAAGGTACCTTGCATTTGAAATAGGCAAAGCCGGTGCTAAAATTAGCCAAACTTAAAAAGTTGGCTAAATTTTGGCAATTTCAAAACTAGGAGCTACCGACGATGCCAAAACCGATTCTTCAATTACTCTCGGTATAAGAGCTTTAATCTAGAACATCGCCTATTTGTATCCGCATGTTCTCTCTAAGACATCGGTAGTCCTAAACATGTAATGCTGCAATCCCAATTTAAAGAGACCATGTGTCATAAAGCATAGGCTGTCACGTCCGCTAATCGCTTCCATGACAGAAGTAATAAAAGGGGCGGCTAGATCGCCGCTAGCAATTATAGTTATGATAAACCTTAAAAAATTCCAGCCTTACATCTTTAGGACTACCAAGACATCCGTAAGCTAAGCGAACATTTTTTAATATTTGATAATTACAACAAAATAAAATTTAAAATCAAATTATTTTATACATAACCAAAACAAACAAAATTTATAAACACTTAATTTACATATATTTAAGAATAAAATAGTTTTGCGGACTGTTGTTTATAACGCGCCTATTTTATTATGGATCTCTCAAAAAATCACAGGAGGTTTGTTTATGGTTTATCCTATTACTGACGAAATTGCGAGAGCTCCCCTTTTAGCTTTAAAAGAAAATCCCTCTTATAGCCTTGAAAGAACCGTTGGCTCTAAGCCAAAGAGCTCCTTTAGAGGAGGCCAAAGAAGGCTTAGAACTGAACTGCACACTCCCTTACCGCGCGACCATGCTATCAAGACCTTTCATGCTGCCTGTGACATGCGAGAGGTTTTAGAAAATCTATGCCTAGAGGCTTTTGAGACATTAAATGGCGAGCCTTTAACACAAGACGAAATCAATCTTATAAAACAAAAAGAGGAGCTCGAAGATCTTGCCGATATGTACAGATCTCTAGGGGTATCTTTTTTAGATAAAAAAGCCTACGATCAGGCTTTAGAGGTCTTTACATTCTTTTATGAAAATAGATCTCTTCTGGAAGCAGAATGCGGCTGCAGTCGTTTTTTAGACAACCTTCCTATGATACTTGCTGTTACCCACTGTCACCTTGGCGACCTACAAAAAGCAGCCTCTTATCTCTTGTTAGAAGAAGATGGCTTTACCACAGAAAAAATAGCCGCTACGCTCTTTTTAGAAGGAGTGGAAGGACTAGAGAGATTTCTATCTATACAAGAAGAGACAAACTACTCTGTAGAGGAGATCCTTCTACAGCTCTATATTTTTGGAGAAGACTCTCCCTTAATGGAGAAAATCGAAAATCTTTCTCAGGTTAAAGAGCGGTTTCTTTTCTCTGGCGATTATGAAAAGGCAATTGCTTATATGAGCCGTAGAATAAAGGAAGATGGCCTAGGACCAGCCTCAGACCACTATACAGAGAGAGCTCTTTTACACCTCCTGAAAGGCAATCTAGAAAAAGCCCTAGAAGACTTTGCTATAGCAGCCGCTCTTGAAAAAGAGTTTGGTCGCGCTCCATCTCCTTCCGATCTCTACAGAAGGCCCTCTTTTTCGATAGCCCATCTTCTTGGCCCCTGGTTACAGACTACCTATGGCTTAGATGAGGCTACGGTGCCAGAAGGTATAATCCCTGATTTTACAGCTTTAAGTGCTGTTTTAGATGAGGCAATAAGATATGCCTTTGAACACCTGGAGAATCCCTTAGAAATAGGAGATATTAGAGAATTTATCGATGGTCAGCCACTGCCTAGCAATGATCTCAACGCTGTCATAAGTAAGTTTGGCCTTTTTATTCATTTACTAGAATCTCTCTACAGCTCCGGAAAAATCGAAGAGACCATCTACGTACTAGAGCTTTTAGCGACAGAGTTTGACACCGCTCTGCAATTAGCCCCTGACTACACTTTGTCTATGCTCTCTCAATTACCCATTCTTCTTTTGACCGAGAAAAATGATGTCCAAAAGGCCGCTTTATTTTTAAAAAAATTTTTATCTAGAAGTTCGCGAAGCGACGCTTACTTTGAGGGGCTAGTCGAACTCGCCCTAGGAGATAGAGCGGCGGCTATTGAGCGTTTCAAGAGAGCCGATTTCTCAAGTGAGCCCGAAAAGACACTTCTTTTCCTAGAAGTCCTCGGAGAGGATTTTACTCTGACACTAGAAGATCCGGATGATCTCGAAGATCTCTCTTTTGAAGAGCTTTGCCTACTAAACAAAGAGTATGACAAGATCCTAGAAACAGTAGCCCCCATCGATCGCTATCGCGCCCTTGTTTTAGCGCTACAGGGCAACTATGGAGAAGCGCTTCTTCAATACGACGCTCTTCTTGGAGAAGAAGAGGAGCTCTCTTACTATTTAGAGAGAGGGCTTGTTCATCTTCTAAGTGGCGATGAAGCCTCTTGTAGAGCTGATTTAGAACAGATCATTTCTCTAGCCGAAGGAGAGAAGGACTTTGACGTTAAAGCAGAGGCTCTCTTCCTTTTAGAATGGCTAAAGACGCGCTAAATTCTAAGCGCTACTTCGGGATGTGAGGCGCATAGATATATTTCGGGCGATAGATCGGAACCCCCTTGCCTTCTCTTGCCTCGCATCTCTCGTAGACGATTTGGCGCGCAATACCAACGATGCGAGAGAGGCCGAAGAGAAGAGTGAAGTAGTAAGGATAGTCAAAGCCACTGGCAGCTAGAAAAGCCCCGGAGACGGCATCGACGTTCGGATAGGGGTTTTGGATCTTTGGGTTCTCTTTTAAGACTTTGGGGCCACGCTCTCGTAGGAAGTTTGCAATTTTACGGTAAGGGTGGTTCGGGAAGAGCTTTTCAAACGCCTCATAGAAGATGGTAGCTCTACTATCTTCGACGCGGAGGACCGCATGGCCAAAGCCAAAGACAAGCTCTTTATTCAGAAGGCGATTGCGAATCAGCTCTTCTACGGTATCTCCGGTAGCATTCTCACCAACGGCGTGGAGTACCTCTTGTAGGAAAACAAGGCAATCTTGATTGGCTCTACCATGTCTTGGACCATTGAGAGCGCACATGGCGGAGGCAAGCGAGCCATACATACTCTCTAAGCTAGAGGCCACTGCTTTACCGACAAAGGTAGAGAGATTACCACCGCCGTGGTCATAGTGTAAGATGTTAAAAAGGCGTAGCGCCTCTTCTAACTTCTTAGGATCTTTGATGCTAGGGGGGCGTATCATAGCGGCAAAGTTTTTCATGTAGCCAAGCTCTGGCTGTGACTTTGGCGTCTTACCCCAACCGCCGTGGTGGTTGATGATGGTAGCTACGATCTCAGGCGCTTTGGCGATAATATTTAGACAATCCTCTGGATAGTCGCCTGTCCCCTCTAAAGCCCCTAGAATGACAAGAGAGGAGACGAAAAGATGCATCGGATGCATCTCTTTTGGCAGAGCTAAAATGGCATCGATCACCTTTTTACTGACCGGCGCTCGTTTGTGGAGCTCTCTACAAAAGGATTCAAACCCCTCGCCTTTTTTAAGCTCTCCCTCCATTAAAAAGTAGATCACCTCTTCTGGCTGTAGATGAGCAAGATCGCGGATAGGCTTATCGTAGTAATAAAGGCCGAGCATCGGATCAACGCGGGAGGTAAGGCAGTGGCCGACGGGGTAACCGCGAAGCCCTGTGTCTAAATTCTCCTCTGTTACCTCAAAGATGATCTTTGTCATAGCCACTTTCTCACAGCATCGCGCTCTGCGATAAGCTCTTTTTCACTCGCCTTTATCTTTGCCTCTAAAAAGCTATCGACTTTTAAGTGCGGTACGATTTCACCACCACTTAAAGGGAAGGAGAAAAAGATATCCTCTTGTATGTGGTAGGGATTTCCTTTAGCGTGGATACCAGCCACATAAAAGTCATCCTCGGGCGTCTCGTAAATCCAATCTCTGATACTAGAGATAATTGCATGGGCAGCTGAAGCGGCGGAGGAGAAGCCTCTAGCCGCAATGATGGCAGCGCCTCTCTCCTGAACCGTCTTCATAAACTCGCCTTGGAGCCAAGGAAGATCGTGAATTACCTCTTTAGCGCTTTTACCTCCAATGAGGGCATTGTCATAATCAGGCACCATGCTAGCGGAGTGGTTTCCCCAAACGGCAACTTTTTTAACGCTCTTTACAGAGACCTCAGCCTTTTTTGCAAGCTGCGTAATAGCGCGATTTTGATCGAGGCGCATCATAGATCTGATATTTTCACGCGGAAGATCCTTTGCGTTGTGGCTTAAGACTAAAGCATTCGTATTAGCGGGATTACCAACGACCAGAACTTTAACCTTCTTGTTGTGGCTAAGGGCTTTGCCCTGCTCTACAAAGATTTGTGCATTTTGCTCTAAAAGATCGGCTCTCTCCATCCCCTTGCCGCGCGGCTTAGCCCCCACAAGAAGCGCAAAGTCAACCCCATCAAAGACGCGGTGTGGGTCATCGCCTATCACAATACCTGAGAGAAGAGGAAAGGCGCAGTCCTCTAACTCCATCACAACCCCCTTTAAAGCAGAGAGAGCGTGCGGCAACTCTAAGATATGCAATACGATAGGTTGATCAGATGGAAATACATCCCCTGCTGCTAAGCGGTAGAGTAGGCTATAACAAATCTGCCCAGCACCCCCTGTCACACCTATATGAATAGCCTTTTTCATGTATCTTCTTTCACCTTTAACCTCCGTTTTGGTAGAATTTTTCTTTCTATGGAAGAAAAAAAGTTTATCCTTACCGCCTCCTGTCAAGATGCCAAAGGAATCGTTGCAGAGATCACAACGAAAATCTTTCATCTTGGAGGGTTTATAACCTCTTCGGATCAATTTTCTGATCCCGATACAAAGCAGTTTTTTTTACGCTGCACCTTTATTCTCGATACCGCAAGAAGCCAAAAAGCGCTTTATAAAGACTTAGAGCCGATCTTCAAAAAGTTCCAGATGACTGTAAGGCTAAGAAGTAGCGCTGAGCGTTATAAACTTGCCCTCTTTACCTCTAAACAAGGCCACTGCCTTGGCGATCTATTAAGTCGTTGGAAGCGAGGCGATTTAGTGGTCGATATCCCTCTTATTATCTCGAACCACGAGACCCTCTCTGAAGTGGCTAGCTGGTACGGGATCCCCTTTTACTACTTTCCGATCAATGCGCAAAATAAAGAGGCCCAAGAGGCTAAAATTAAAAAGCTCTTAAAGGAACACAAAGTCGACTATATCATTTTAGCGCGCTACATGCAGATCCTCTCCTCTAGCTTTTGTGAAAGCTTTAAAGACCAGATTATCAATATACACCACTCCTTCCTCCCTAGCTTTAAAGGAGCAAACCCCTATCTACAAGCCTACCATCGCGGTGTAAAAGTGATTGGGGCAACCGCTCACTTTGTGACAGAAGATCTTGATGAGGGGCCGATTATTTCTCAAGCAACTATCCCTGTGACACATGCGCATAGCGCCTCTGATCTTACGCGCTTTGGCGCCGATGTAGAGGCCCTTGTTCTTGCTGAAGCTGTAAAATACGCATCGGAAGATCGCCTCTTTGTTGATAAGAATAAGACTATTGTCTTTAAATAACCTTGCCCTCTAACTGAGGGTATGGGCAAGTCACCACAAGAATCCGCTGTTAATGATTATGTCTATAAGATCTTTCCAAATGATCTTAATAGCAAAGGGACCGTATTTGGTGGGACTATCACAGCCCTTTTAGATAGAATTGCTCTAGTGATCGCAGAGCGCCACTCTTCTAAAACCTGTGTGACCGTCTCTATCGATGCAGTCCACTTCTTAGCGCCAGCCAAAAGTGGTGATAACCTTATTATCCAAGGTATGATCAACCGTAGCTGGAACTCTTCCATGGAGATCGGCCTAAAGGTGACCGCAGAAAACCCCTTCTCGAAAGATCAAAAGCATATTTTATCGGCCTACTTTACCTTTGTTGCGGTAGACGACTGGGGAAAGCCTACTTCGGTACCACCGCTCGAGCCCAAAACTCACGATGAAAAAAGGCGTTTTGAAGAGGCAGCCCTTCGTAAAGAGCGGCGTATCCACGCAACCCGCCAGCAAGAAGAGTTTAGAAAATCCTTCAAAAAAGATTCGTAATTCCTTATAATCTTTAGATTTTATGAATGAAGCAATCTTTTTTATACACATTCTAGTTTTAATTTTATTCACCTACTTGGCTTTACGAGTCGGTAGAGAGGCTTTATTGGCTCTATGTGCGCTAGAATGGGTTTTGGCAAACCTTTTTGTGACTAAAGGAATTGTTTTATTCTCGCTTCACGTAACCCCAACCGATGCCTATGCGATCGCCTCTCTCCTCGGCTCAAACCTATTACAAGAGTATTTTGGCAGAGAGGAGGCTAAAAAAAGCCTTCGCATCAGCCTTGTCCTTTTACTATTTTTTACTGCGATGTCCATCTTTCAAATAGGTTATTTACCATCCTCTCTAGATGAGATGGATGGCGCCTTTAGAAGCATTTTGATGACAACGCCCCGGATCGCCCTCTCCTCTATCATCTCCTTCCTAGTGACACAAAGAGTCGATATCGAGCTCTTCGGCTACCTTAGAAAAAGGCTCTCGCTTAGAACGGCTATGCTTTGCTCTTTAGCTGTTACACAAGCTCTAGATACAGCTCTTTTTTCAGTGCTTGCTCTCTATAAAGTTGTTCCGTCTCTTACATCGATCATGCTCTTTAGCTATGCGATCAAGATGATCACCCTTGTCTCTATGACAGTACTAACACCTCTACAAAGAAAAGCCGCATGAAGTTCGAAATTGTCCACACCTCCAAGAAGTCGAGAGCGCGTGTTGGCAAAATTCACACACCTCATGGCATCATTCACACCCCAAGCTTTGTGGCTGTCGGCACGAACGCCGCTATCAAAGCGCTCGACAGCGTAGCTGTGAACTCACTCGAACTAGATCTTCTCTTCTGTAACACATACCACCTTCTTATCCAACCAGGTCCCAAGGTGATCAAAGAGGCTGGCGGGCTTCACAAGTTTATGAAACGCTCGCGCCCGATCATCACAGACTCTGGTGGCTTTCAAGTCTTTAGCCTTGCCTACGGCTCTGTTGCAAGTGAACTTAAAAGCCAAGGGATGAAAAAAAGCTCTGGCACAGTTCTTAAGATTACGGAAGAGGGTGTTACCTTTCGCTCTTATCGTGACGGCAAAAAGATTCTTCTGACACCAGAGAACTCTGTAGAGACGCAAAAGGATCTCGGCGCCGATATCATCATCCCCCTTGATGAACTGCCCCCCTATCACATCTCAAAGACAGCTCTTAAAGAGTCGCTCGATCGCACCCACCGCTGGGAGATTCGCTCTTTAGAGACCCACCTTGCTAACCCAAAAGAGCAGGCGATGTACGCGGTTGTCCACGGCGGCATCGACCCTGCCATGCGAGAAGAGAGTCTCTCCTTTTTACGTAAACACCCCTTCGATGGCTTTTCCATCGGCGGTAGCCTTGGTAAAACACGCGATGAAATGGCTATCATGCTCGACAGGCTAACCCCCCTTCTCCCTCCCGACAAACCAAACCACCTTCTCGGTATCGCAGACCTCCCCTCCCTCAACCGCCTTATCCCCTTCGGTATTGACACCTTCGACTCCTCCTACCCAACCAAAGCCGCACGCCACGGGGTTCTTCTCACCAAGAGCGGCCCTCTAAAAATTGTCAAAGAGACCAATGCTTCTAACTATGAAGCTCCCGATCCTACTTGCTCCTGCACCACCTGCCAAAACTACTCTCTTGCCTATCTAAACCACCTCTTCCGGGCAAATGAGCTTGTGGGTCTTCAGCTCGCCACAGTCCACAACCTAGCCTTCATGGTCAACTTCATGCAAGAGATGCGCGAAGATATCCTAAATGATAAAGTGTAGAGTTTTTTAATACGAAAAATCACCAAATCGTATTTTCTTGATTTGGTGACTTAGAAATGCTACAATAAGCACATCACCAAAAAAAGACTTTACGATGCAGCATTCGTTTGTAGGCCGAAAAAGAGAGCTTGAGATGCTCGGCGAACTTTTTAAGAAAAAGTCTGCTAGCCTTGTGGTTATTAGAGGAAGGCGGCGCATTGGAAAGAGCCGGTTAGCACAAGAATTTGGAGAAAAAACTCCCCATTATGTTTTTTCTGGCATTCCTCCAAGCAAGGAGATCACAGCTCTCGACCAAAAAGAGGAGTTTGCACGCCAATTACAGCGTGAAATGAAAATACCCCTACCGAGAGCCGACGATTGGGGCGATCTATTTTGGCAGCTAGCGCAGCAATCGCAACAGGGAAAAATTGTTCTTGTTTTAGATGAAATTAGTTGGATGGGGTCAAAGGATCCCACATTCCTTGGAAAGCTTAAAACAGCTTGGGATCTTTATTTTAAAAATAATCCTAAGTTAATTCTTATTCTTTGCGGCTCAATTTCAAGTTGGATTGAAAAAAACATTCTTAGTAGCACCGGCTTTTTAGGAAGAATCTCTTTAGACATTGTTTTAGAAGAGCTCCCTTTACATGAATGTAACAAATTTTGGCATGCCGAGCACGATAGAGTCTCTGCTTTTGATAAGTTTAAAGTCCTCTCTGTGATCGGAGGTGTACCACGCTATCTTGAAGAGATTTTACCACACCAGAGTGCTGAAACAAATATCCAAAGATTATGCTTTCAAAAAGAGGGGTTTCTTTTTAACGAGTTTGAGCGGATTTTTTCCGATTTATTCTCTTCAAGGAGCGCCATTTACAAAAGCATTGTAGAGAGGCTTGCTGAAGGGCCTTGCGAGCTTAAAGATATCTACACCGCCTTGGCTATTAAGAAAAACAGCCTCGTTTCCGAATACATGGAAGATCTCGTAACAGCAGGATTTGTCTCCCGGGACTTTACTTGGCACCTTAAGACAGGATTAGATTCGAAATTGAGCCACTATCGACTCAAAGATAACTATTTAAGATTCTATCTCAAATATATCGAGCCAAATAAAAAGAAGATCGAAAAACAAGGCTTAAAGCTATTACCCCAATGGCAGTCTGCCATGGGATTACAATTTGAAAACCTTGTCCTTGGTAATCGAAAATCGGTCCAAAAAATACTTGGTATCGATCCTTCAGAGATTATAAATGACAACCCATTTTTCCAACGAAAAGCCCAGGGTCGTCAAGGCTGTCAAATTGACTACATGATCCAAACAAAATTCGGAACCTCTTATTTGTGCGAAATTAAATTTAATGCACAAGAGATTACAAAAAGTGTTATCGATGAGGTTAAACAGAAAATCAAAAGCCTAGATCTTCCTAAAAACATGTCGATTAGGCCTGTTTTAATCCATGTCAATGGCGTTGATGAAGGAGTTATCGAAAGCAATTTCTTCTCTTCTATCATCGATTTCCATGATCTTCTTCTTTTTACGTAAAAGAGCTGCTGTTTTCTCACTGGTGTCACGCCACGCCTCCTACATGTATGCTCAAGTGGATTCAAAAATAGTCTTTTTAAAAAAGAGCTATAGCTGTAAGAAAACAAACGATAGCGGCTATTCCTAGAAAAGCGCTTTTAAGCTTTTGGTGAGAGGTCCATGCCAATACCGATTGCGTGCCGCAAGGAGTTGTAGCTAAAAAGCTACTTACCCCTAACAGAGACCACCCTGCTCTAAAAGTTGACGCAAAAAACTCTACCCCGAAGACTCCAGTTTTGATAAAAAGCGCTGCACATAAAAGAGATAAACTTAGATTAAAAATCCCCTTTTGTAAACTACCAGATCTTTTCTCTTTTCTAAATACCTTTAACTGTTTCCAGCTTTTGATAGCTGCAAGAAGAGCCCAAACACAAAAGATCGCAAGCCCTATAGCCTGCACCCACTTAAACCATGGTATGTTTAATATCCCGTTACCCATTAAAACATTATATCCGATAGCGATTTTCCTCATTTAATCTTTTCCTATCAAATAAAATTTTATATAAACTTACACGCCAGTAAATACAAAGATCGGTTTTTGTGATTATTCCTGACCCATGCTATACTTACTACCATGGGTATTTTCCTTGTTTTCTTCCTCTTCTCGGTCTGGTCTGTAGTCTTTCCTTTAGGAAAGTATGCGCTCCTCTATAGCTCGCCTATATTTATTACGGGCGCGAGGATGACCTTTGCAGGGCTTTTGCTCTTGGCTTACCTCTACTTTCGCAAAAAACTACCGCCGCTTTCAAAGAAACAACTCTTTTCTTTATTTTTATTAGCCCTCTTTAGCATCTATATTACAAATATTTTAGAGTTCTGGGGGCTTGCTCATCTTTCTGCTGCCAAGACCTGCTTTCTTTACAGCTTAACACCCTTTGTAGCGGCTCTTCTCTCCTATATACACTTCAAAGAGAAGATGACACCTGGCAAGTGGATGGGGATGTTGATCGGCTCCCTTGGCTTTATTCCCGTCCTGCTCGATAAAAGTGGCACGGAGAGCCTTTTTGATACGATATTTTTCTTTAGTCTGCCTGAGCTTGCTGTCTTTGGTGCGGTCTTCTTCTCTACCTATGGCTGGATTCTTCTGCGCCTTGTTGTCAAAGATAACCAAATCTCCCCACCGGTTGCCAATGGTATCAGCATGTTTATCGGTGGCACCTTAGCCCTCTTCACCTCTTTTTTTACAGACTCTTGGAACCCTCTACCCTTCGACTCTAGCGCTACTTTTCCACTTGTTGGCACCCTCCTAGTTATTACTTTAATATCGAATATTCTCTGCTATAACCTCTATGGCTACCTTTTAAAGAAGTATACAGCTACATTTCTATCGTTTTTCGGCCTTCTCTCACCCCTATTTGCCTCTTTCCATAGCTGGATCTTAATTGGTGAACCACCGAGCCTCCCCATTCTTTTATCATCCCCGATTGTTATCTTAGGACTCTTCCTCATCCACCGCGAAGAGCTGCGCCAGGGTTACATCTCCTCCAATACCCTAACCAAATCTACCTCCTAGATTAAAAAATTTCTAAGAGTTCCTTGTTGACTTAAAAAAATCATTCTTATAAAGATTACTTAAAACGAATGTTTTTTTTTGATTGATACATTTTTAGGAGGTTATCATGAGAGTCAATCCAGAGTCCGGAGCCGAAGGCCCGAAGCATAGAATAGAGGGTGAAAAACCAAGTCGAAAAGGTAATAGAGTAGCAACAGAGACACGAGTTGCTTCTAACGCATTACGCGCCTCTCAAGCAAAAGTTGCAACATCCAGAGCCCCAGAGGGTAGACAAAGAGCCCATTATTCTGTGGGAGATCCAACTCGTATTGCTTCACGCTGTAAGACAATAGTTGCCCGTGTAACCGGTAATCCTAGAGGACATACCTCGAATTCTCTTTCCGGAAGAACAGCGCGAGTCGCGTAAAGCAAAGTAGTTTTAATAGGTCTCCTAGTATAAAAGGAGCCACACCTAGTAAAATGGCTTTTTCTATGCCGACGAACGTAGCAAGATAGCTAGCGCCGCATAGGTAGACGATTAGATTACCGATTGCCATGTGGTTAAATAAGGAGATAGCTCCTTTTTTGCTGCTTCTCTCTTCTAAAAAACCTACCACGTAGGCAGCAGCAAGATATCCTATTAGATACCCTCCAGAGGGTCCTATAAGACGTGCGATACCTGACCCTCCCATAGCAAAGACCGGATATCCCATAGCGCCTTCGATTAAGAAAAAAAGAAGCGCGATTGCGGCTCTCTTTGATCCTAAAAAAGCTCCGAGAAAAAAGACAAGCTGACACTGTAGTACTAATGGCACCGGTGTAAAGGGAAGAGGAATGGCAAAAGGAGAGGCAAGCGCTAAAATAAGGCTCGCGCCAAAAGCAATGGCAATATCTTTAGTTACTGTTTTTTCTTCTCTTATAGCTATAGCTACCATGTATGGCTCCTTCTAACCTCTTTTACGATCTCTTTAGACTCTGGAAAACTTAAGATCCTCTCTGCATCTCTAAGAGGCGCCCATTTTCCTTCAACAACCTCGCGTCCATCTACCGTGATGCTATCTGGATTTTTTACAGTCGCAACAAAGTAGTAAACTGCTTTTTCGATCCACTCATTATTACGAAAAAAGCGGTAATTTTCTAGAAAAGAGTTTTCAGAGAGAAGAGATTCTACTTCTAATCCCGTCTCTTCAAGAAGTTCGCGGCTAGCAGCTTCAAGATCGGTCTCTTGAGCCTCTTTATGGCCCTTTGGGAAACCCCACCAGCCTGCTTTATGTTTTACAAAGAAAACGAAGGGAGAACCATTATCAAAACGGATTGGCACAATGCCGTAGGAAGACTCTTTACGCATAGCGAGAAATAGCGATAACGCTATTGTGTCCACCAAAGCCAAACGAATTTGAGATCGCATGATTCACAACGAAATCTTGCGCTTTATCTTTTACGATATCGATACCAGAGAGCTCCTCTTCGGGCTCTTGTACGTTAATCGTTGGATGGATTTTACCTGTCTGTATCGCTTGGATCGTGGCTACAAGTTCTAAGGCGCCTGCACCGCCAAGCGCATGGCCTATGATCGATTTAGTAGCGTTTACGCGCAAACGTGGCAGCGTATCTTTAAAGACCGTTTTGATAGCTCTTATCTCACAAAGATCACCAACAGGCGTTGATGTCGCATGGGCGTTGATATAGTCGATATCTTTCGGCTCTAAATCAGCATCTTTTAAGGCAAGTTCAATACAGTGAGCGACACCTCTACCATCTGGTCTTGGCTCTGTCATATGGTGGGCATCACAGGTAACCGATCCGCCTTTATATTCAGCTAAGATGGTAGCACCTCTAGCTAACGCGTGCTCTAAGCTCTCTAAGACAAAAATAGCACAACCTTCACCCATAACAAAGCCGTCTCTATTTTTATCCCATGGCCTTGAAGCCCCCTCTACATTCTCGTTGTTACGAGAAAGAGCTCTAAGAGAACTAAAGCCTGCATAGCACATCTCGTTCATAGAGGCTTCCACGCCACCGGTGAGCATGATATCGGCATCACCTTTGCGAATATGCTCAGCAGCGCTATAAATACTATAATTAGATGTGGCGCAAGCAGTCGATATAGAGTAGTTCGGCCCTTGAAAACCAAGCTCAATTCCTAAAAGAGCGCCCGGCATGTTTGTTAAGATATAGGGGACAAAAAAAGGCGTCACCCATTTGCTTCCCTTTTCGACCATCGTCTCTACGCCATCGACGAAGACTCTCATCCCGCCCATACCAGAGCCTAAAAGAATGCCCGCTCTCTGCTTATCAATCTTATCGAGGTCTAATTTAGCGTGGGCGATTGCCTGCTTACCAGCTCCCATTGCATAGGCAATACAAGGATCGACTCTTCTTGCCTGCTTCTTTTCAAGATACGCCTCCGCATTAAAATCCTCTACGGGGGCGCCGAATCTAGTCGGTAAATCGGCAACAGAAAAGCTCGTAATCTCTTTAACGCCACTTTTGCCTGCAAGGAGATTTTGATAAAATGTTTCGATATCTTGTCCAAAACAAGAGACAAGACCCATTCCTGTGATTACAACTCTTTTTTTCGTCATACCATTTGTGAGGTAAAGTTTAGTGGCAGGATCTTCCCCTCTGAGAAAAGTCTCTCCAATTGATACTTTTCTCGAACCCCAGGCATGAAGATATGGACGATAATATCGTTATAGTCAAGAAGCACCCAATCTCCCGTCTGAAGCCCTTCCACATGGTGTGGAGAGAGGTTTTCATTTTTAAGCTCTTTGACGATGTCTTGTGCGATTGCGATCACATGCCGATCTACATTACCCTCTGCGACGATAAGGTAATCAGCAACCGTTGAAAAATCCCCTATAAAGAGAGCCAGAGGATTCAAACCTTTCTTGTCAAAAATTGTTTGACAAATCTTTTGTACTATTTCTCGTGAGTTCTGTGTCATACCCTAATAGTATAAATGATACTTTTCTATGTAGTCCATAACTTTTGGATCTAAATACTCTATAGAGGCGTGAGGGCCCTCTCTCCGAATTTTAGTACTAGATATAGGGAGCTGAGCGACAGGAAAAATCTCCCCATATTGACAAGAGGATTTTTTAACGCCTGCAAAGATCATGGTAACTAAATTTTTTATCTCCTCTATATCTTTCCATAAAGGGAGTGTCGGGATCATCTCTTCCGACAAAAGAAGAAAGAAAGTGTCGTTAGGATACCGTTTTTTTAACTCTTTAATGGTATCGATGGTAAAAGAGGGGCCTCCCCTCTCTATCTCTAAAAGAAGAATCTCTATAGCAGGATCGTCTCCAAAAGCAGCTTTTAAAAGAGCGACTCTCTCTTCAGGCGAAGCAATCGGTGGGTTGTTTTGTTTAAAAGGAGAGACAAAGGCAGGAATAATAAAGACTTTATCTAAAGAAAGGGCCTTCTTTAACTGGTGCACTAGAGTCTGATGACCCTTGTGCACCGGATCGAAGCTACCCCCGAATATACCAACTCTCACTAGAAAGCAAGGCCGGCTTTAAGAGTAAATCCTTGCATAGCGTAGTTGCCACTCAAAGATTGAGATTCTGACACGATCATAAACTGGTTATGAGAAAACCACACTTGCTCTTCCCACGCTGCTTCTAATGTTAAGAAGCTGTTTGGGCACCAGCAAGCAAAATCTGTCTCGTAACGAAGACCAAGAGAGACCTCTAACATAGGCGAGACTTGCCAGAAGTTATTGCCATAGTTTGCTAAGTAAAGACCATCGGCATTTAAATACTGTTGGCTTGTTTGAAAGTGTGACCATGTAAGAGCAAAGCCGCTGTTTAAGAAAAACGACCACTCTGTATCGTTGCTGTTACAGAAGATAAAGTTTGTATTAAATCCTCCATAAGGCCCGATACCCCACCACTTCTGCATGTTTTCCCACGAAGAGGCGATACTTGCTGCGCGAACGTAGTCAATATCAAACCACTGCTTATCCCACGCTCCCAAAAGACCAGCAAATGGTCTTAAAGCAATATACTGTCCTACGTAAAAATCTCTTCCCACTTGTGCATCGAGTCTCTGAAACCAGTTACTCCAGCTGCTAGAAGCAGAATCCAGAATAAAACCATCGTTAACCCATGTAGGAAGCGCTTGGCCTGCTGTAAAAGAAGCCTCTTTCATCCCATTATGCTTATTGGAAAACCAAGTGTATAAAAATTTCACATCCCAGCAGTCGTGCTCAGAGAACCAACCAGCACCAATTTTAAAGCCAGAGCAGAGTTTCCAGCTTGGGTAATGTACGCTACCTTGGCTTGCAGCAGCAGCTGCTACAGGAACTAAATACCAGTTTGATACAGCAACCGCAAGGCTCTCTTCTCTTGCTGTCCATAGTGTATAGGCAACATCAAGAGTCATGACAGGACTATCTGTATCTCTGCAATATACCGCTGGTGGAACAGCAGCACGTACAACTGTTTGTGCGCCACTACTATACTGTGTGGTCGGCATAGCATTACTAGAAGAGCCATAGCAGCTAGGACAGTCGCTACTATGCGATCCATTCCTGTGTGCAGAGGCCCCTGCATGCGCAAGTGACAAAGAAACAAATGTCACAAGTGCTGCGAGTTTAGAACAAGTTTTCATTTTCTTCCCCTTTAGAAGTAATAGTAAAATCCTGATTCTATAAAACCTTCACAAATTACACAAGCGGTTTTAACAGTGATCTATATCTTGTACGATAATTTCAAGCGCCCTTTCGGGTGTTGCTGTGTTGAGGTCGAGCCAACGAAATAAGGGCTCTTTACGAAACCAGGTAAACTGGCGTTTAGCGTAGTTACGAGAGGCTTTTTTAAAGTTACGCAGAAATGTCTCGTAGTCGTCCTTTGTTTTGGGAGAGGCAAAAAATTCTAATGCTTGGCGATAGCCAATGGAATTCATGGCGGCGCGGTTTTTTTCAAGCCCTTTAGCTTGGAGCATAGCAACTTCATCTAAAAGCCCCTCCTCTACCATACGATCGCACCGCTCTTCAATACGATGGTACAAGATCTCTCTTGGATAGTAGATAAACCAACAGCGAAAATCTAGATCATCAGGTATATCCTCTTCCGAGGGCTTTGGTATTTCACTAACTTTACGGCCAGAGAGAGTAATGATCTCGAGGGCACGTATAATTTTATGGCGATCCTGTAGCGTAATAGAGGCTGCATAGTCTGGATCGATCTCTCTTAGCTTTTCGTAGAGGAGCTCAGCTCCAAACTTCTCATAATCCTCCTCTAGCTTTGCACGTATCTCGCTATCGGACGGGGGCGTCTTTGGCGGACCATAGAGAAGAGAGTGCACATAAAAACCAGCGCCGCCTACTATGATGGGCACACGATCGCGAAGGAGAATCTCCTCTAGAGCATTGGTTGCCTCTTCATAAAAATCTACGACGTTACAAGGCTCATCGATATTACGAATATCGATAAGGTGGTGAGGTACTTTAGCAAGCTGTTGTTTGGTTGCTTTGGCAGAACCGATATCTGTACCGCGATAGATCTGCATCGAATCGGCAGAGATGATCTCTCCCCCGATCCCTTTTGCTATGGAGAGCGACAGGCTCGTTTTACCTGTGGCTGTTGGCCCTGCAATAACAAGGACCTTTTTTCTTTTTCGACCATCTCTTGGAGGGCATCTCTCCTCTTTAGGGTCGAGGCCATTTTGTTTTTTTACAAACTCACTGTTCGTTGCAAGGGGGATCACTGCTTTGCTATTGCCTGTCTCTCATCGGGATAAATACTTAATATCTGCTCAAACCCAGCCATGCGAATAATTTCCATCACATCATCCTGGATCGCAAAGAGCATAAGATGTCCGTTACTTTTCTTCAACCGCTTAGACATAGAAAGCAAAAGACGCATCCCGGCTGAACTCAAATACTCAATCTTGCCAAAATCGAGCGCAATCTCATACATTTTACGCTCTACTAAATCGTTTAAAAAGTTCTCAAGCTGTGACACAGTCATAGCATCGAGTCTCCCCTCAGAGCGAACGATTACTTTACCTTCACGTTCTTCTTTTGTAATGATCATAGATTCCTTTTTTAATCCTTTTTCTCTAGCTATTCTTTGTTATATAGATATAGGCATAGCATAGATATAGACGTATCCTAAATTATATAGCACTCTAAAAAGTATCGTCTGCCCTTCTTTGTAATTGAGCTGGTAAGCAATCGGGGCCACATCACTACTATTTCGCATCATCTCAATAAATCTCTCTTTATTATAGGTAGCGCCAGATAGGTTTAGTGCAAACGATGTAAACGTTTTATCCACCGAGTTGAAGAAAATGTTTTCATTTACCACAGCTAAAAATCTAGGAATAGCGTCATCATCTATATTTAAAGAGACAAGAGCAGCGGAAGAAATATTTTGACAGCGGTCAAATATATTGTATCTAAAATAGAGCTCTTGATAAGCAATCGAAGAAAATAAGAATATAGGTGCGCCCGTAAAAGCTCCTCCCATATTTCTAAAGCGGTTGCCTTCAAAATAGAGAGCTTGTCCACTGATAGAATTTAGCCCATCGCCTATGATAATGCCATTTGCTTCAGAATTAGTCTCTAACCTAGAGGTAAAGAAGCAGCCTCTAACCGCATAACTTAAATCAGGTGTTGTATCCTCTATTCTAAGACCAACGCCTGTATCGGATTGTGTGACAAACTCACAAGCCTCTACTTGAACCGATTTACGAGATCCTACTGTGTAGACACAGTCATAAGTATTTGCGCCATCTACTTCTTCGAACCTATTTCCAGATATTGTGGTATTTTCTGTCCCGGTTGCTCTAACACCTCTATTTCCAGAGCGGGCCATTCTTACAACAGATTCTTCCAATCGGAAGTTAGCTGTGTTTGTAAGGTCTACACTAAAGCTATTATCGCCTTTAAAATCAAACTCTGTTTCAGTTACTAGATTATTTTGCCCGCCCGTATCTGCAATACCGATGCCGCTATCTGGCACTTCTATACGGATCCCTGACACTTCAATATTACTTCCGTTTAGAGCTAAAACCGCTGTGGCCGGATCATTTGTAAATATAGGAGCTTCTCCACTTGGGTCTTGCGGAGGAATGACTACAGTATCACCACCCGGGAGTGGTAATCTCTGCTCTATGCTAGCACCGAGAAGACGCTGCCCCCGTAGAGCTCTAAAACCCCCTTGATAAGCATTACCATTACCATGATAGGCATAGATTTGATCAAAAGTTTTATAGACAATTTCTATAGAAGCTGTAAGTGCATATTCATCTTCAAAAGTTCCTTGTGACCCACTAAGATTGTTTAAGAACAAGAAGTAGTAAGGTAGACCTGTTGCTGGGTTGATCGCGGCCGTTACATGGCTCTCTGTGTCTACAGGGATAATCTCGCTTCTGCTCACAGGAGAGACGGCTTTATTGAGTAAGATCGCCTGATCAGCGCAAGAACGTTTTTTAGTAGGCTGTACTTTTGCTTTGCGACCAAGAGGAATCGAAACGGTTAGCTCTCCTTGTCCTATCCATTTAAAGATAGTATCGTAGGAGGCGGACCCTTCTAACTTTACATATTCCATAAAGGAGAGGCTGGCTCTTGCCTTACCACCCCATGCTGTGTGGCCATTACCATTTAAGAAATAAGCGCCTCCTGCTAAGTAAATAGGCGCCTCTTCTAAAGCGTTAAAAGAGAAGCCAACCTCTGCATTGGCGCCAAGAAGTGCAAACTCGCGACTCTGTTTTATATAAAGGTAGTGGCCTTGGAAATAGTCAAAAGCGCTCCCATAATAACCACTCTCTTTGCTCCCGAAGGGAAAATAGCCATTGAGACGAAAATCGACAACTTCGCCTAAACATTCAAGGCCGGCTGCAATTTGATTATAGTTATGGTGTTTTGTCTCTCTGTAATCGTAGTAAATATTGGCCCCTAAAATCCAAGAGCCCACATAACGTAGCCCCACCCCCGCATTAGCGGCAAGATAACTATTATCAAAGATATGGCCTCGTAAATCTAAAAATCCTGCAATATCTTGGTTAAAGGTAAGGGAGGTAAAAAAAAGATCGAGTGTGCTGTAACCTTTGGAGTAACCGATACCCTTTGGTTCGATATGTCTTAGACCGATTTGATAAGGTGTGTAATACTTCTCACATGGCTCTACACTCGGAAATGGTATCGGTGTATGCGCTCCTACAGGCAGTGTTTTCTTAGCCGGAACCGGCAGCCTTTCTGCATAGCCTGTTTGCAACATTAGACAGGCCAAAGAAAAAGAGTATAGAGCAAAAGTTTTCAAAATCACCTCGAATCGATTTTTGTTTTCCATTATAAGGAAAGGCTAAATGATGACAAAAAAAATTCTTGTTTATGTAATTTTTATTTACTTTAGCAAAGAGATCCTCTTTGGAATAGAGTATGAAGAGCTATACCAAAACCTCTCGAGTCTTTACGCCCCGACAAAAGAGGATTTTCATCTTATCCAAAGCTATCTCAATAAAGCACCCCGGGAATATCTTAAGTGGCTAAATACTTTTTATCCTGAATGTCCAAGAGATGAGCTTCGCTACGACTTAAGAGCCCGCACAATACAACTTCTCCCCCCAAAAGGCCCCTTCGATCTCTCACTACAAGCGCTTTTTTTTACACCCCCAGAAGAAAAAGAGAGATGCGTGATCTCTTTTGCCTCATGGAACCAGATACCGGGCTATAGAGAAAATCTCCTCGCTATGGGAGATCATTTAGAAAGAGTAAAATTCCAAGGCCACTTTCTTTATCGCCTTGGCGGCTGGCCGAATATTGAAGGGGGCTCTCTTAGACTTGTCCATGTCCCCTATGCCTTTAAAGTCTGTATGTTTAAAGAAGCTGAAAGACTCGGCTACAAAAAAATCCTCTGGCTTGACACCAGCTGTGTCCCTCTTCGTAATTTTGATGAGATCTTTCAGAAAATAGAAAAAGAGGGCTATTTTCTCCTTAAGGGACGAGACTCTTGTTTCAAAGAAAAAAGCAGCGAAAAGCTTCGCCTCTCCTTTGGTTTTACGGAAGAGGAGCATACAAGTATTACACCTCTCTTTGCTGCTATTATAGGCTTAGATCTAGAAAATCCAATCGGTAAAGAGCTTCTCGACCTTTGGTACAAGGCGGCAGAGGATCTAGACCCCTACCTCTCCCCGCGCCCTGAGCAAAATGCTCTAGCGGCTCTTGCTTATAAGCTCCAGCTTCTACCCTCTGCCTCTTTTTATGATATTTTTTGCACCCATCAAAATCCCAAAATAGCCCCCTCTCACTACTTTTTCCTTGGCTACCGAGGGACACAAACGCTCCTTAAAGAGCTATTAAAAGAGTAAGCTTACCCTATACTCAAATAAACTCAAAAATTGGTTTTTGGCTTCATCAGAGCGTTACAATTTGCATTCGCCAAAGCTCGCCCTATATCCTATAGAGGCTCGCTTTAGCGGCGATTTCATCTAATGCAACTTGTAAGCTCTGGCTTTTGCCAAAATTCCAATTTTTGAATTCACTTGAGTATATCAAATGGTTCAGGTGGCGGTGTTGCTGGCTCCATAGGACCTTCAGCTCTTCTCGCCTCTTCTAAACCGATAGTATCAATATCTCTAAGCCTCTATAACAGAATCGCTTAAATCAAGCGCAGAAGGATGCGCATGAAGGGCTAGACCCCTCAGTTCTTCGTCTTCTAAACTCTCTCTCTTCTGCATCTGGAGGGCCTCTTTTAACAGCCCCGGCGCTTCCTACATACCGCCGGCGGTATGTATCCTGGGACAGCAACATCAAGAGGATTTTTAGGCAATCCACCTGTAGGAGGAGCTGGTACTTCAGTATCAACAACTATTACACTCTCTTCTAAACCCTCTATTCCAAGAGCCTCTCTACGATGAAGCCAGCTAGGTATGGAAGCAAGATCGACACCATCAACGTTTAGATACTTAAGGCGTGGTAAAAAAGCCAGACAATCTGGAATTGCTGATAACGGATTATACCCTAAATAAAGAGATTTTAATAAACCTGGAAGAGCTTCTAAAACCTTTATACTATTCTCAGAAAGATCTAGAAATTTAAGACTTGTTAAGCATGTGATTTCACGTGTTACATAAGAAATTCTGTTTTCCGAAAGATCTAATCTGTATAGATTAGCCAACCCTCTGATCACGGCGGTGGAAAAGAAGTTAGGTTAAATTTTAATTGATGGTATAATCTTTAGTTCCCATTGAACTTGGTCTTCTAGATATATGCGTACATGTTGCCCTTCATGCGGTTCTACAGCTTTTAAGAA
>JAFEGE010000092.1 GCA_018240105.1 Verrucomicrobiota bacterium
AATTTCTAGCGGCGATCTAGCCGCCCCTTTCTACTACTTCTGTCATGGAAGCGATTAGCGGACGTGACAGCCTATGGCAAGATATCGAAAAAAGAAAGCGTTTTTTATGGCGAGGAACCTATGTTCTACATGCGAATAGCCAAATAACCGCTTTGCGGTTATGGTAAAAAGCGGTTTATTAGACCTCTTGTAAAACTCGCTTTGCTTAGAAAAATGAGCTATTTTTGAGCAGATTTTTTCAGGGATTTTGAGAGCATATGTATACATATGGTCGAAAAATCGGTGAAAAAAAAATGCTAAAAAGAGACATTTTAATAAGCAAATGGAGCTTTGCAAGGGGTCTACTACATCGAGATCTTGCCCTATAAGGGGTTTGGGGAATTATAGCGGCTGCTAATTCCCCATTTTTTTTAAATTGCAGCATTACATGCTTAGGACTACCGAAAAATAGCGTTTTGTGGCTAAACCTTTTTAAGCTTCTTGTAGCCCTGGTAGAGAAAGAGCATGCCAATACCGAGATAGACCATCCAGTAGCGGCTCTTCCATTCGAGAATCAATCTGCCATGGTGGGAGAAGAAGAAGAGGAGCCATGAGAGGGTAAAGAGCTGACCTCCGAGAGATAGAAGTAAAAGAGCGCCAAGCCCCTCTTCTTTGAGACTCTCTTTAGCAGCTTCACTTGTCTCTTCTCTGGCAACTTCTTCTCGCTCCTCTTTTCTTGGAGGTGGGAGAATCTCTTCTTGCTCGACCGCTGGTGTGACCAACCGTCTATTTGGAGAGTAAGGCGGCTCATAGAGAGAGGCAAGACTCTCTTCTGCTGCTGGGTATGTAAGCTTTGCTTTTCTAACTTTTAGAAGAGAGGAGCCGCAATAGGTACACTCTGTCGCATCCATCGGCATACTGCCTTCACAAAATGGACACATCTTGATTTTTTCTTTTGTTTGCATACTTCTCTCCGTATCACATCTTAGCGATTTTTGCAATTTCCTCCAATCCTCGAATCGTGTTATCTTTGTGAAGGAGAGTAAAGCATGAAGTATGACATTGTTTTTATTGGCGGCGGACCTGGCGGTTATGTAGGCGCCATACGTGCTGCGAAGCTTGGATTAAAGGTTGCTCTAGTAGAGAAGGAAAAAGTTGGCGGCACATGCCTTATCCGTGGCTGTATTCCAACAAAAACTCTCGTAGCTAGTAGCGCTGTTCTTGATACTATTCAGAGAGCAAAAAACTTTGGCATCAAAGTCGATGGGATTCACATCGATTACAGAGCGATGAAAGAGCGCAAAGACGATGTGGTAAAATCTCTATGGCAAGGAGTGACCTTCCTTGTAAAGAGTCATGGTGTTGATCTCATAGAGGGTGAAGCCTCCTTCCTCTCGCCAACTGAAATAAAAGTTCTCGGCAAAGAAAATAAAAAGCTAGAAGCTCGATCCTTTGTGATCGGAACGGGCTCTGTCTCTACCACGCTACCGATTGCTCCTGTTGATCGCCATAAAATCCACGACTCTACCTCCATTTTAGAGCTAACAGAACTACCTAAGTCGATGGTTATACTAGGCGCTGGCTACATTGGCTGTGAATTTGCCTCTCTCTTTGCCCTCCTTGGCGTCAAGGTGACTATGGTAGAGTTTTTCCCAGGCATTGTCTGGGCGCAAGGAAAAACAGTGAGCAACTTCCTAGGGCGCGCCTTTGAGAAAAAAGGCATCACCCTCCACTGCAACGTGAAAGCAGAAAAATGCGACGTAACAGAGCATGGCGTCTTAGTACATTTAAGCAACAACACAAAAGTAGAGGCAGACATCGCCCTTGTTGCTGTCGGTAGAAGACCTTACACAGAGGGGTTAAACCTAGCTGCTACCGGCGTTGGCACACAAAATGGCTACATCTCTGTAAACGATAGAATGCAAACAGATGTTTCCGGTATTTATGCAATCGGTGATGTAACAGGTAAGGCAATGCTAGCTCACGTCGCCTCACATCAAGGGATTGTCGCTGCCGAAAATGTTGCCGGCTATGGAAGCAAAATGGATTATAATGCCGTCCCTGCTGTGATCTTTACCCACCCAGAGATTGCAACTGTCGGTTACACCTTAGAAGCCGCACAAAAAGAGCGCTTTGATGCAAGAAGTGATACATTCCCCTTCTCGGCCCTTGGCAAAGCCAAAGCCGCAGGCGATACAGAGGGTTTTGTAGAAATTATCAGCGAAAAGAAGACGGGCCGCATCTTAGGCGGCTGTGTTATCGGCCATGAGGCAAGTAACCTCATTGCAGAGGTAACGCTTGCTATCCAAAACGAGCTAACTCTAGAGTCTATGGCCCACACAATCCATGCCCACCCCACACTGGCAGAAGGGTGGATGGAAGTGGCACACCTAGCCCTCGATGCGCCTCTACATCTACCTCCCAAACAAAAAGCTGGTAAATGAGCACCAAACTCCCCCTCTTACCAAAAAGCCCCGATTTAGAAGCAAAGGGACGTTTTCCAAGCTGGCTCCATCGCCCCTTTCCAGAGGGTGACATCCTAGCTAGTACAGAAGAGACACTGAAAAAATATCGCCTCAATACCGTCTGCGAAGAGGCTAAGTGCCCAAACCGTTTAGAGTGCTTCTCTAACCATACGGCCACATTTTTAGCCCTCGGGAAAGAGTGCACAAGGGCTTGTGGTTTTTGCGCGATCGACTTCTCTAAAACACCCAAACCACCAGAGGTCGATGAGCCTCTCCGTATCGCTCTCTCCACTAAAGAACTTGGCCTAGAGCATGTCGTCATAACAATGGTTGCAAGAGATGATCTTTTGGACGGCGGCGCCTCTCATCTTGTCGCTATTATCCGAGCGATTCGTAAAGAAAATGTCGATACTTCTATAGAGCTTCTCACCTCTGATTTTGCCGGGAACTTTTCTGCCCTAGATCTTGTCTTAGAAGAAAAACCTGAAGTCTTTAATTACAACATTGAGACCGTAGAGCGCCTCTCCCCTCGCGTGCGGCATAAAGCTACCTACGAGCGCACCCTAGAGATTCTCTCTCACGCTAAAAAAAGCAAGATGCCAACTTTTGTCAAATCAGGCCTGATGCTCGGTCTCGGTGAAGAAAAAGAAGAGATCCTACAAACCCTCAAAGATCTTCATAAGGCTGGCGTAGACATCCTAACTCTCGGGCAATATCTACAAGCCTCTCGCACAAAACTTCTTGTGAAGAGCTTTATCACCCCCGAGACCTTTAAAGAGTATGAAGAGAGAGCCTATGCTATAGGCTTTAAGCGCGTCTACGCAGGCCCCTTCGTGAGATCTAGTTACCACGCTGGCTCTCTTAAAAACCTCTGTCTTACAGAGAGCTCTTAAGAGAACCTACGGATTTAAGCATTTCTAAAAACTTCATAACGAGCAAGCAACTCTTTAAGAGCTCGGGATCGATATACCGAAGGAATAGTCCACACAATCTGTACTGCGGCATGAATATCTCTTCCTCGAGACTCTCTCGCTAAAGCAACATCTGTAAGAGCCATATAGCGTTGCGTATTGTTGGAAATACTTCTTGTTAGATCTAAAGCTCTTTCAATTTCATGGGCATCTCCCTGCACTAAAATCTTAACCATAGCCCGATGGCGAAAGTCTGGTTCAGCAATAGCCTGAGCAACGTCTAAGGCGCTACCAAAATATCTTGCAGCTACTAAAGCTGTAGCAATCAACCTAAGAGCCGGAGTTCTAAAGGATCCATCAGTAATAATCTCTATAATTTCTAAGGCTCTGACAGCATAAACAGGAAGAAAGGCTCCCACAAGATCCGGTATAGAACTCTTAGGAACTTCGCAACTAATCATAGGATCTAGAGGCAGAGCAACTAAATCTTGTACAATCTCTACAAGAACTTTTTCACCCCTAAGCTTAGATAAATGCGATAAGAAAGCTAAATCATATTCGCTTAAGGGTCTATCAGAACTCTTCTTAACAGCCTCAATTCCTTTATCAATCTGCGTGTAAGCTTCCTCACGAATTACTTGCCAGCTCCAATCAAATATGCCCGCCTTCTCTTCATCAGAAAAATTGACTCCCCTAGCCTTCTCGTGCAGAACTTTCAGAGCCACGGCACATTCTCTAGCAGTCGACAGGAAATCAGGTAGGGGCAAAAATCCCACTATTTTTTCAAAAGTTGCATTTGAAACTGAAACGACTGCCATAATAATCCTGTAATTTTTTTTATAAAGATTATACAAAAATAATAAGTTTATTTCAAATAAAGACACTTCAAATATTTTCCATGCATTAGAAAAACAATAAAAATTAAAGTTACTAATTGCTAACTAATCCACATATTTTTATATAAATAAAAATATGTCGAAGGAAGTAGTTACCCTTATTTTAGCAGGCGGGGAAGGAGTACGTTTACGCCCCTTAACAGAGACCCGCTGTAAGCCTGCTATCTCCTTTGGCGGTCAATATCGGATCATAGATATTGCCATCTCTAACGCTATCAACTCTGGCTTTAATGAAATTTATGTCCTCTCACAATTTTTAGCCGCCTCTTTAAACGACTATCTTAAGAAAACCTACCCTTCTCATAGGGATGCGCCTCTTCATTTAGAGATTTTATCTCCAGAAATAACTCCTACTAAAGAGCCCCTCTACAAAGGAACAGCGGATGCGGTCCGCAAAAATCTACAAGCCTTCGCCTCCCACCCGGCCGAATATTTTATCATCTTGTCTGGGGACCAGATCTACTCCATGGATCTTAAGGAGATGCTCGATTTTGCAAAAAAAACCGATGCTGATGTTACCATTGCAACGCTTCCTGTTGGCGAAGAGGAAGCAAAGCGTATGGGAGTTATGAAGATAGATAGCACTTTTCAGGTGGTCGATTTCTTCGAAAAGCCCGCGACAAAAGAGATTCTTCTTAAATACGCTATCGCACCAGAAATCGCTCGTAAGCATAAAGCGCTCCATGACCTCTCTTTTCTCGGCTCCATGGGAATCTATATCTTTAAAAGAAAAGCGCTTCTAGATCTTTTAGAAGAAGATCCTCGAGAAGATTTCGGCAAACATCTCATACCGACACAATTAAAAAAGGGTAAGACCTACGCCTACATCTTTAGCGGCTATTGGGAGGATATCGGCACGATCACCTCTTACTACCATGCAACGCTAAAGTTAACTAAAAATCCCGCCTCTCTAAACCTCTATAAGAACCACCCCACTGTTCATATCGAGACAGATAGGCTACCCAAAGCTCATATAGGCAATACTGAAATCTTTGACTCTATTGTCTGCGAAGGCTCTATCATAGCAGCAAAAGCTATCACCCACTCTATGATCGGCAGAAAGACTCTGATAGAAGAGGGAACCTCTATTAAAGACTCGATTATTATGGGAAGCTCTCCCCTAAGCCCCTATCCCCCAACACATATCGGTAAAAACTGCATGATTGAAAAGGCGATCATCGATGAGGGGGCTTACATTGGCGATCATGTGCGCCTATTGAATGAAAAGAAGGAGCGCTCTTTTGAATCTAAGGATCTTGTGATTCAAGATGGCATCATTGTAGTAAAAGCAGGCGCTCGCTTGCCTTCTAATTTTTCTATATAAGACCTTAAAAACAAAGCGATTACAAGTCGATCTCTCTTTCTATTATAATAGAGAAGATGAGAGAGAAAGAGGCTACCCCCACATGGGATCACAATCGCTATCCTATTGATATTGTCTATCTTTGGGTTGATGGCTCCGATCCTGCTTGGCTTTTAGAAAAAAATAAGAGGCTCTCAAAGATAAATAACACCCCTCCCGAAGAGGCGATCAGCCCGATTCGCTTTCAAGACCATGAAGAGCTTCGCTACTCACTCCGCTCTCTTCTCAAGTTTGCCCCCTTTTTTCATCACATCTATATCGTCACTATGAGCCAAAGACCTAAATGGCTCTTAGACCACCCTCAAATCACAATCGTAGACCATACAGAGATCTTCAAAGACAAAACGCACCTACCAACGTTTAATTCCAATGCCATTGAGAGTAACTTACACCGGATCCCTAACCTCAGTGAACATTTCATCTATTTTAACGATGATATGTTTCTTGGCGCTCCCGTTACCCCCTTCGATTTTTTCACAGGCGCGGGAGAAGTAGTTAGCCTGTTTACAAAAACGACTCTTAAGTGCAATCATCCTCTTCACAGCTATCTTGGCCCTCTTTGCAATCTTAAGATCTTCTTAGATGATCTCTATGGCGAAGAGAAGCGCTACCAGATGCGCCACTCTCCTTATGCGCTCCGAAAGTCTTACATGGAAGAGAGTGAAGCTAAATACCCCTTTGTTTTTTCTACAACCTCCTCTAAACCCTTTCGTGATAAAGACTCTTACCCGATTACTAATGGCTTTCTCCAATACAACTGGTACTACCAAAATAGAGTTGTGCATAAAAAATTTAAAAATAGCCTCCTATCTTTACAAGATGCAACCTTTCTAAATAAGGTCTCATTCTTTTGGCTTCTTTGGAGGGCGCCTAAAACCTTTTGCATCAATGACCACACAACAAAAGATGACGCCAAAGTAGCATCCGATTTAAAATATTTTTTATCATATCACTACCCGTTAATCGCTAGCTGGGAAGTGGTATAGACCGCAAAAGAGGAGCCTGCTATGATAGCCATCTATGAAAGTTTGGGCTATTGCAGATCTACACCTCTCTTTTGGCGTTAAAGGCAAGGAGATGGATGTCTTTGGGCCGAGATGGGCCCGCCACCACCAAAGGCTCAAGGAGCATTGGCTAGAAAAGGTCCAAAAAGAGGATCTTGTTTTACTAGCCGGTGACATCTCGTGGGCACTACATTTAGAAGAGGTTCTTCCTGATCTGACCTTTTTAGAAGAGCTTCCTGGGACGAAGGTGATGATCAAAGGGAACCACGACTACTGGTGGAGCTCTGCTAATAAAATACGCGCCATTTTGCCACCTTCCGTCCAAATTATCCACAACGATGCTGTGACCTATAAAGGCGTCACCATCGGTGGGACAAGGCTTTGGGAAAATCCTGAAATCGACTTTGAAGAGTACATAGAGTATATCAAGCCGCCCTCTACCGTCCATGTCCACCCTCATGTAGATACAGAAGCCGTCAGAGCGCAAGATGCCAAGATCTATAAAAAAGAGATAGAAAGACTCCTTATGAGCCTTAAACAATTGGATCCCAAAGCATCGAAACGCATCGTCATGGTCCATTATCCTCCGACAGATCCAAGCCAAAAAGAGACCGCCATTACAAAGATCTGCGATGAGTATGCGATTGACTACTGCCTCTACGGCCATGTGCACAACCTGAAAGAGGGCTCTCCTGTAAACTTTAAGCGCAATAAAACTACTTACCTTTGCACAGCAGGTGACCTACTCCATTTTGAGCCGCTCTATCTTTTTACCATGGGTGAGGGTTAAATGTTAGCCTTGCTCACGGTCGGAGGGGTCTCCTCTTTAGCGCTACTCTTTCTCTTTTATGTACGCCCTTTAAGACGGAGTAACTCCGCTATGCAGCACCAGATGCTTCATATGGGTAAAGAGTTTATTGCAAACGCTTCCCATGAATTGAAGACCCCGATCACTATTATCCGTGGCTTTGCCGAGACCTTAAAAGATCTACCTGAAGTCTCTGATGTCATGTTTGACTCCATTTTAGAGAAGATCATTCGTAACTGCGAAAGGATGGAAAATTTAGTGGCAAGCCTTCTTATCTTAACCGACCTTGAAAACAATAGAGCCGATGTCCATGTCGCCTGCGATCTTGTTCCACTCTTAGAAAACATCTGTACTAATCTGCTCAATCTCCACCCAGAAGCCCATTTTGAGGCTCTCCACAACGAAGACCACATCATTGTCCATGGTAACAGCCACCTATTAGAGCTTGCCTTCTCAAATGTCTTAAGAAATGCGCTTAAATACTCTCCAAATAAGCAGCATATCACTATCAAGTTAGAGAGGTCTATTGAGACAACTCTTATCTCTATTAAGGACTGCGGCATGGGGATGAAAAAAGATGATCTAGATCACATCTTTGAGCGCTTCTATACAGTAGATAAAGCCCATTCGCGAAAGCTTGGTGGCGCCGGCCTTGGCCTTTCCATCGTAAAAATGATCATGGACCAGCATCAAGTCAAAACAACTGTCACCTCAGAGCTTGGCAAAGGCACCGCCTTCTCCTTCTCTTTCCCGAATTACTAATTATAACTTCTAGCGGCGCTCTAGCCGCTCCTTTATATTAATTCTGTCATGGGAGCGCTTAGCGGACGTGACAGCCATTGGCAAGATATCGAAAAAAGAAACCGCTTTTTATGGCGAGGAAACTATGTTGTACATGTGACGAGCCAAATAACCGCTTCGCGGTTATGATAAAAAGTGGTTTATTGCATCGAGATCTTGCCTTATCAGGGGTTTGGGGAATTATAGCGGCTGCTAATTCCCCAATTATTTAACCCTATCTTTATTGCATACGGTTTCCTTAGATCAACATCGGAGCATTCCATCTTTAGGGCTACAAGATTTTGAAGAGCTCGACGGGGGTGGATAGCCCTCGGAGCTGTGTGAATGAGAGAGGCTCTACTTTGATGTGATCTTTCACTTTCGGGGCTTCAAGAGTCGCCTTGGTGATGATAATCTCCATCTCACCCGCTTCATCGCAAACGCGGGAGGCAAGATTAACGCCATGGCCAAGCACCGTATAACTTAGATGGTTTTCCGCACCGATATTCCCTGCAATCACCTTTGCCGTATGGATTCCGATGCCGATGGGCAGGGTACAGAGATTTCTTAGAGAGCGCTGCTTATTCCACTCGAGCATAACAGCGCGTATGTCTACCGCACACCTTACAGCTTGTAAAGCGGCATCTTTCGTATCGAGAGGGGCGCCAAAAAGGGCCATGACTTCATCGCCTATGTATTTATCGATAACCCCTTCGTGATCATCAATAACGCGCGAGATAACCGTTAAACAGCCGTTGAGCATATCAAGGACAAGCTCTGGCGCCATGGTCTCTGTAATCTTAGCAAAATGGCGGATGTCGCAAAAAAGAACCGTCACCTCGCGTATCTCTCCACCAAGGCGGACCCCCTCTTTGAGAATTTTAGCAGCGATCTCTTTGGAGACAACTTTATCTAAGATCCCGCGAACCTCTTCTGCTTGCTGCATCTCTTTCACCATCTGATCAAAAGAGCGGCACAAAAGACCTACTTCATCTTGGCGTGCTTGATCTTCTTTAGAGATTGCTACAGCATCATACTTACCTGCCCCTATCTGCTTTGTCGCTAAGGCAAGCTCACGAATAGGCCTTATCACCCGCTTTAATATTTGATTTAGAAACCACAGCGTGACAATAAGAGCAATCAGAGAGATAAGAATGTGCTGCACAGTTACTTTGCGTATGAGAACCATCGCATAATCATTTAATTGCTTTAGCATTGCTAGAGCATTCGAGCGGATCTGGACGACAAAGACACTATCGCCTGTCGCTGCAAGGGTGTCCAAATGGATAAAGAAATACTCTTTACCATCGACATCTTTAACGGTACCTCTCTTCTCCTGTATCATGGCTACAGCTTTTTCTTTGGGAATAGAAGGCATGCGTATAATTTGCCCATCGCTTGTAAAATGGAGGGTTTTGCCCGTTTTACTGATAAAAAGCACATCATCAGGTGAGGCTAAGGCAAGATCTTGTAAGAGCGGCATAAGATTGATGCCAACTGTTAAAGAGCCGTAGCGCGGAGCCTTTGTTGTATCTTTCCAATCGGCAAAGAAAAGGGTATTGGCAAGATAAACGCCATCTAGAGGATCTTCGCCAAAGATCTGTAATTTTTTAGCAAGGCAGGTTGTCACCTCTCCCTTTGTGGGAGGGGGGCTGCAGCCTTTGTCTATAAGAAGCGGTTTTTCAAGGTAGATGTTTTTTGCCAAAAATCCTTTAGCCCAACGCACTTTCCCATCGACTACAATCTCACCGCGTAAGAGAGAGACAATCCCTTTAGGCGCCAGTGGCGCTAAAGGATTGTAATCCCAAATACCCGCGCCTGTCAGAGCCCCAAGCTCCCACGCCATGCGATTTTGATCATAGCGATCGCCCCAATTGCGCGCTGTAATCTTGTTTTGTTTTATCTCTTGGATTTTTAGAAATTTTTGTATCGAAAAAGGTTTTTGTAGGAGCTTGGTAATTTGCTCCTCTACCCACTTCTCTTTTAGGCCGCTTGTTTTTAGTGCCTCTACAAGCTTTGGTCTTGCGACTAACCGAGCTTTACTTTGACGGATAAACTCTATAGTAGATTCGATGATTTGTTTATATACTGTAATACCCGCCTCTGTTATCTCATCTCGTAGAGGCCCCTCGGGCACAACAACGTGATGCTTTAAAAGATCTGTGTCCATCTCTAAGAGCTGCTCTACCGTAAACATAATCCAATCATCGGTATCGCTTCTACGCCCTGAGAGAAGCTTACTTGTCGATAGATCAAGCTCTTGCGGGATCGCCTGGTTTGTCCAAAAAGGAACCCCTATAAAACAGTCGACCTTACCCTGCTCTATCTGTACGATCACCGATAGAAAATCATCTACCGGCAAGCGCAAAAAGCGGGTAAAAAAGGGCGGCCTTAGCGCTAAAAATGAGGTTAAAGAGCCTTCATTCATGGAGGTTACAAGATCTAAAGACTCATGCATAAGCAGAAGGCGCCCTGCACTCTCCCAGTCACGCGTCTCAAAATTATAAGAAGAGGGGGAGAATCTTTGCTTTAGCCAACCAATATCATCAACTTGCGCTAAAGCAGAATTAAGAAGTGTAGCCATCCCTTTAGCGTTGATATCTAAATAGGTAAGAATATTGTTTTGCTGCTCATGATCAAGCGCTATAATCTCGGAATCGATCTTACCTTTAGCTCTCTCAAGGCTTTTTCTAAGCTCCATACTGATAATGAGCGTAGAGGCAGCGATCGAGACTAAAAAAAGAAGCGAGATAAGAAGAAAACAGCGTGTTCTTAATGACATATTTCAGTGTATAACTATAGCCATGGTATTTTTCTATCATCTTTTTAACATGAATTTTGAAAGAGAGCTTGTAGGTGGCTCTCCAGGGCTCTTCTTTACACAAAAAGAGGAGGCTCTTTTATCTCTACCTAGCTATTGGAAACAAGATCACGATCTTGTCTTTCCAGAGAAGCCCAAAGAGGGGTATCGTGTAGAAGCCTGGGGCCCCTCGCCTTCGGTAAAAGCCTTTGCAGAAAAGCACAATCTTATTTATGAACACCCCCCTATGGAAGTTGTCAAAAGGCTCCATTCCAAAGAGACGGCCCACAACCTATCGCCCTTGCCCCATTCTAAAATTTTAAAAAATGAGGAGGATCTACGCGCCTTTCAAGAAGAGGTAAAGCCCCCCTATGTCTTTAAAGAGCTTTTGAGCTTTTCAGGAAAAGGTCACCGCTTCCAGCCCACACACTTGCCTTTTCCTGTCCTGGCAGAGCCTTGGGTTACAAGATCGTTTGACTTTAGCACCCAGTGGTTTTGTGAAAGAGGTAGAGTCACCTATCTTGGCGCTTGTGTGCTCCTATCTGATGAGAGGGGGCGCTATAAAGGCTCACAGGTGGCGAGGGATGAAGAAGAGCTTTTTGGTAAGCAATTTACATTCTTAGAAGAGCATATCGCCTTTGTACGCCCTTTTTTAGAAAAGGAGACGGAGTTTTTTGGTAACATCGGGATCGATGCTTTTGTCTATGAAAATCGTCTTCAGCCCCTATGTGAAATCAACTGTCGCAAAACATTTGGATGGGTTAGTTTAAAAATCTTAGAAAAACATCCCGATAAAGAGCAGGTTACTCTTACTTTTGCCCCCTCTGGCAGAGGGATTCCTCTTCTTTCTGGAAAAAAAATTCCCTTTCAAGTATGGGTTTGGGTAGAATAATATAGCGAGAGTAATGCAAGAATCGCGAGCGGTATATACCTCTTCCACTTCAAAGACCCAGAAATTTCAATCTCAGCGCTCGGAGTTTAAAGTAGCGCAGCGTCATTGAAGCAGCTAAACTTAAAAAGTTTAGCGATGGAAATGACTTTAAAATATGAGATGCTGAGGCAGAAATTTCTGGGTCTTTGAAGTGGAAGAGGTATAGACCTCTTATGAAACTCGCTTTGCTTAAAAAAAGTGTCAAAAAGAGGCATTTTATAATGACGTTTTACAAGAGGTCTACGTAAGTATGGAAATTCTTAAAATTATAGGCGGCGCTCCTTTAACTGGTACCGTACGCGCCTCCGGAGCAAAAAATGCGATCTCAAAGATGCTCGTTGCCTCTCTTCTTTCCGATAAAGAGTGCCTTTTCCGTAATGTTCCCAATATCACCGAAGTAGAAATCACTGTCGACCTTTGCAAAGAGATCGGGATGGAAGTCGATTGGGATAAAAAGAATAGAACCCTCAAAGTTGTCACAAAAACCCTTAAAAGCACCTATGTGCCGCAGCGATTTTCTGGCGCTAACCGTATACCTATTTTAATCATCGGCGCTCTTTTAGGCCGTACCGATGCTGATATCGTTGTCCCGACTGTCGGCGGTGATCAGATCGGCAAAAGACCTGTCGATTTTCATATTGAAGCACTCCGCTCCCTTGGCGCTAAAGTTGAGTACCGCGAGATGAAAAAAGATGGCGCTTGGTTTGCGCAAGCTCATGAAGGTCTACACGGTGCAGTTATTGAACTTCCCTATCCCTCTGTTGGCGCTACAGAAAACACGATCCTTGCTGCTTGTAGAGCCTCTGGTACAACGATTATTAAAAATGCTGCCATGGAGTGTGAGATTATAGATCTCATCTTGTTCCTCCAAAAAATGGGGGTCCATATCCATGTCGATGTGAACCGCGTTATCCATATTCGCGAGACTAAAATCTTTTATGATGTAGAGCACACAGTTATTACAGACCGCATCGAAGCTGCTTCTTTCGGTATTGCTGCCATTAGCACGAAAGGGCGCGTTTTTGTAGAAGGGGCTAAGCAAGAGCATATGCTTACTTTCTTGAATAAATTACGTGAGATAAACGGCGGCTTTCGTGTCTATGATCACGGTATCGAATTTTTCTATGCAGGCCCTCTAAAAGGCGGCCTCCATATTGAAACAGATGTCCACCCGGGCTTTATGACAGACTGGCAACAACCACTCGTCCCCCTCCTCACACAAGTCGATGGCTGTTCTGTCATCCACGAAACAGTCCATGAAAATCGCTTCGGCTATACAAAGATCTTAAAAGAGATGGGAGCTGACATTGAAGTCTTTACCCAGTGTCTCGGCCCTCGTGCCTGCCGCTTTGCCGAAGAAAACCACCACCACTCTATCGTGATCAAAGGACCACGCAAACTCCACGGTAAAGATATCGTTATTCCCGACCTTCGCGCTGGCTTTGCCTACATCGTTGCCGCCCTCATCTCCAAAGAAGAGTGCACCCTCAGCAATATCCACTACCTAGATCGTGGCTATGAGACTCTCGAGGAGAAGCTCTCTTCCCTCGGCGCCAATATCGTCCGCGTTAAAGCAGAAGTGAAAGAAGAAGAGCTCATCACAGTCTAGAACGAGATATTTCGGGCTACCAGAGGATTTAAGCAGAAAAAACTCTTAAATTCTCTGACCAGATCCCATTCTCTCTAGGCACTTTATATCCTGACTTCTATCTTTAATTATATAAATGTCTAGCCCAATCAATCCAATCGATCCTGGTAACATTGTGATAGCATTAGCGCAGGGAAACCTACCGAGAAAAACCGCTACTAAAAATCTGAACAAATCTACTCATTACTGAGAAGAGTGTCAGAACGTCAGCCAAGCAGTTTTGCTGACGATTCACGTATGGTATTTCAGCCATAACAATCAGGATGTGCTGTCACA
>JAFEGE010000093.1 GCA_018240105.1 Verrucomicrobiota bacterium
AGCTCTTGCCTTTCTTGATCAGATAATGGTCTTAAAGAACGCATAAAGATAGTTTACGCTAATAAAGATTTTATAATCCACTTTTTGAGTGTTCTTCAGGTAGAAGCGCTATATACCCCTTCCACTTCAAAGACCTAGAAATTTCAATAGACTTCTTTCAAAACCCCATTTGCTTGTTAAAATGCCTTTTTTTGACATCTTTTTTAAGGATTTTTTCGACCATATGCACACATATGCTCTCAAAATTCCTTAGAAAACCTGCTCAAAAATAGTTCATTTTTCCAAACAAAGCGAGTTTCGAAAGAAGTCTATTGAAATTTCTGGGCCTTTGAAGTGGAAGCAGTATAGACAAAATCTTGTAGCCTATGCTACATTTTTTGCGAATTGTAGCTTATGCTACGTAAACATAAGGAATATCTATGGCAACTATTGCCCCTCTATCTTCTAGGATGTCTCTTCCGAGAGAGACTCTCTCTTTTCCAGGCCGCTTTTTTGGTGCTTTTCGCACGATTTTAGAAATCTCTCCTCGTAGAGCTGCATCGAGTGCGATGGCTTCTTTGGCAGTTGTTGTCTCATTGTTAGCGACAGACTCTTTTCTTGTGCAAGGCGCTTATTACAGTCTGCAAGAGATAAGAAATTGTACAGATCCCGATCGTGTTACATGCCTTGCTCCGATGGGGAATATAGGGGGATGGTTAACGGAAGTTTTGGTGGACCTCCTGATGATCTCTGCTATCGGTTATTGTATTGTGCGGGAGGGGGAGTATTTAAAGTTACGGCAAGAGGTTAGAGCCTCTTTTTCACCTGATAAGCAAACTTTGCTTGAAGCGGCAAATGCTCATCGCCTTTTTCCAGATAACCATACGACGATTTCTATAGAGAAGGCTTCTCCTTCTGTTCGACCTCATTTGGAGGGTATTTCTCTAGATTTATCGCAAGCTTCCTCTTTGGCATGTTTAAAAAGGGCTCCCAAGACACCTGCTTCGGTTATTTTTGGTGGCATTTTTCCTCTTCTTTTTACCTGTACGGCTATTTCTGCAGCTGTAGGGGAGGTTGGTCTTGCTAAACTCATCTTAATAAAGCGTGAAGAGCTTGCCGAAACAGGCCACCTTGGCGAGTGGCCCCTTAATATTTTAGCAGCTCAAACTTTTTCTATTTTTGCGGTTCGCGCTCTTTTAAATGAGGGGTTTTTAGAGATTGCTTACGATGCTTATGCACGCTGTCTCGATCTTTTAAAAAATGAGGAGGCTCTTTATAATGAACTCCGAGAGATAGGTAATCAGGAGCTGGCTATGATTGCGAGTACATGCCGGTTTCTCACCCCTAGACTTTTACCCCCTTTTTCTCGCCCGATTGCTGAGGTATAATGAAGAAAAATTGTGAGCGCGCCAAATCCTTTGCCGTGACAAGAGAGCAGCACCTTTCCGAGATCGCTGAAGATTATGTAGAGATTATCAGCGATCTTCTCGTGCAAAAAGGGAAGGCTCGCACCTGCGACATTGCTGAGCTTCTTGGCGTCTCTCATGTGACAGTTGTTCGTACGCTCGCCCGTCTCACAAAGCAAGGGTATGTAGAATCTACCAAAGAAGAGCCAATCCAGCTTACAGAAAAGGGGGCATCTCTTGCTTATGTTAGCAAGGAGAGACATCTTTTGCTTTTTCGGTACTTAATAGCTTTAGGTGTTCCTAAAGAGATAGCAACGATTGATACGGAAGGGATGGAGCATCACATTAGTCCTGAAACTCTTACAGCCTTTAAACGCCATCTAGAGCTTTTAGAGCAATAACCTTACTTTTTGGTTTCGTGAGCCCAAAGCTTAGGCTAAGGAGCTTTTCTTATTTAAAAGGATTAAAGGGGGAGAGCGGGTCAAAAGGTCCCTTTGAGGGATCAATAAGCGGTAGCGGGATGTTTAGCAAGTTCTTTGCGTTGAAGAGCATTTGGTAGATAATGATCTGGCTAATCTTTTTAGCCACATCGCCTTCAGAAGATTTTATGTTCTTAAAGGTAAGCTGTGGGATTACGGTCTCCTGTGGAGGTAATCCTGGGATTAACACCCGTATTGTGAGGCGGTTAAACTCTAAAAGAGAGATAAGAGCGTATTTGTGGCTCTTAGAGTCAGACTCTTTACTCATATTTTTTGTGATCTTATCCCAGTTGTTCGAAGTCTTTAGGGGGTTAAAGACAACTGTTAAGACTGTATCATTGATCTCTACCTTATCTATATAGGTGATCGATTTAAGGTAATTAGGAAGCGGGGCTGTGAGGTAGGCTCGGCTAATGGTAAGAGCCGGTGGCATAGAGGCTTTCGGAGAGGCGACAACAATATTACGAAAGGAGAGGGTATTCCAGCCAAAGACAGCTTGGCCGACGGTAACACGAGTGCCTAACTGTTTTGAGAGTGATCTAGATAATAAGGTGGCTGAGAAGATGTAGGCTAGCCCTAAAGCCGCAACAAAAAGAATAACGGCAGCGCCGAGAATAAATAAGAGCCTCTTCATATCTTAGAGTGATATAAAGAGGCTCTTTTTTTCGCAAAGAAATTAATAATCCATTGCAGGAGCAGCTGCAGCGGGCGTTTCTTTTTCTTGTGGCAATTCAGTCACAACTGCTTCTGTTGTAAGAAGAAGAGAGGCAACTGAAGAGGCATTTTGAAGGGCAGAGCGAACCACTTTTGTTGGATCGATAATGCCAGCTTCTACCATGTCTACATATTTGCCAGAGAGAGCATCCCAACCGAAGTTGTCGTTGCCTTCTAAGACTTTATAGAAAACAACAGAAGGCTCTTCTCCCGCGTTGCAAGCGATTTGACGAAGAGGAGCAGAAAGCGATCTCTTGATAAGTTGCGCTCCCATTTTCTCATCTTCGTTTGTTAAAGAGGCGATTACCGCATCTAGACTGTCCATGCAACGAACTAAAGCAGAACCACCGCCTGGGAGGATACCCTCTTCCACGGCTGCTTTTGTAGCATGAAGCGCATCATCTACGCGATCTTTCTTCTCTTTCATCTCAATTTCTGTTGCAGCGCCGACGTTAATAACAGCGACACCACCAGAGAGCTTAGCAAGTCTCTCTTGAAGCTTCTCTTTATCGTAGTCTGAAGTTGAGGCTTCCACTTGTCGTTTGATCTGCTCTTTGCGCGCTTCAATATCTTTTTGTGCGCCAAAGCCACCGATGATTGTTGTATCATCTTTCTTGATAACGATTTTCTTCGCTCTACCAAGTTGATCAAGTGTTGTGTTTTCAAGTTTATGGCCGAGATCTTCTGTGATCACTTCGCCACCTGTCAAGGTTGCGATATCGCGAAGCATCTCTTTGCGGCGATCGCCGAAGCCAGGAGCTTTTACTGCACAAACTTTAAGGCCAGCGCGGATTCTGTTTACCACTAAAGTGGCAAGCGCCTCGCCTTCGATATCTTCTGCGATAATGAAAAGACCTTTGCCGCTCTCTACAACAGATTTTAAGAGAGGAAGAAGCTCTTTCATAGAGGCAATCTTCTTCTCATAGATCAAGATAAGAGGCTCTTCCATAACAGCTTCTTGCTTGTCTACATCTGTGATGAAGTACGGGTTTGTATAGCCGCGATCAAAGTTCATGCCTTCTACAACTTCTAATTCTGTCTCAAGAGTCTTTCCCTCTTCTACAGTAACAACGCCGTCTTTGCCGACTTTGTCCATAGCAGTTGCGATCAAATCACCGATCTCTGGATCGTTGTTAGCTGAGATAGATGCTACCTGTGCGATCTCTTTACGGTTTTTGATAGGTTTGCTTTTCTTTTTAAGCTCTTCTACAACTTTTTGTGTAGCTTTGTCGATACCTCTTTTAAGGAGGATAGGGTTTGCACCTGAAGAGAGAGCTTTTAGACCCTCTAGGAAGATGGCTTCTGCAAGAACAGTTGCTGTTGTTGTACCGTCGCCAGCCTTATCAGCTGTTTTGCTTGCAACTTCTTTAACAACTTGCGCGCCGATGTTCTCGTACTTGTCTTCAAGTTCGATCTCTTTTGCAACGGTTACACCGTCTTTTGTGATCTGTGGGGAGCCGTAGGATTTGTCGATAACAACGTTACGTCCTTTAGGGCCAAGTGTTACTTTTACAGCGCTAGCAAGAGTTTGCACGCCCTTCTTGATTCGTTGACGCGCCTCTTCCTTAAATTTAATGTCTTTTGCTGCCATGAGCTTTTCTCCTAATAAAATTTAAATTTTACAATTATTGAATAATAGCAATGAGGTCGTCTGCTTTAACGATAACAAACTCTTCTTCTTCTACAGAAATCTCTTGTGCGGAGTATTTGTCCCAAAGAACTTTGTCGCCAGCTTTTACAGTAATTTCTACCATTTTGCCATCGCGATCTTTTTTGCCAGGACCGACAGCGATCACTTCACCCATCTCCTGCTTTTGCTTGGCAGTCTCTGGTAAAAGAATGCCGCCGTAGCTAGTCTCTTCTTGTTTCATGCGCTTGAGTAGGATGCGGTCAGCAAGAGGGCGAACTTTCATTTTCGTATTTGTTGTCATAACGATTTATTTCTCCTTTAAATATTTAACTTACGTACAATTCATCACTAGATATCATAGAGGATCTAGGGATTTTTTGGCAAGGTTTTAGCAACTTTGCTTTGATAGTGCTAAAATTAACCTGTTGCCATTTTCTAGAGGAATTTAGATGATAGGTTTTTATGGAGAAAAAAATATGAAGAGCCGCGCTGAAGTAGCAAAGAAAGACACATGGAATCTTGAACCCCTCTACATTAATGTGGATGCGTGGAAAAAAGACTTTACAGAGCTCTCTCTTCTTGCTGAAAAAGATTGGCAAGAGATCGCAACTTTAAAAAAAGAGTTTACTCCAGATGTTGCTTATATAAAAAGGTTGATAGAGGCTCACTTTGCTATCTCTCGCAAAATAGATAAACTCTTTACCTATGTCCGCCTTTGGCTCGACCAAGACATTACGAACACAGAGGCAAAAAATGCCTACATGCTCGCCTTAGCGGTTGCCCAAGGCTACCAAGAGGCGGTCTCTTGGATAGAGCCCAAAATCTTAGCTACAAGCGAAAGTTTTTTAAAAAAATGTCTTGATAGTGATCTTCTCAAAGAGTACCGCGTTTTTATCCATCGCCTTATCGATCAAAAAGCCTATGTTCTTTCAGAAGAGAGCGAAAAGCTTATGTCTTATGCAAGCCGTCTCGATAGAGCACCGAACGAAGCTTTTAAAGCTTTAAATAACGCAGATCTTGTCTTTGGCTCTGTCGAAGATAGCGAAGGTAAAAAACACCCTCTAACCCATGGGCTCTATCAGGTCTATATGAAGAGTTTTGATAGAACCTTAAGAGAAAACACCTACCGCACTCTCCATAACACTTTTCGTGGCTTTGAAAATACGATAGGGGAGCTCCTTAGTGGAGAATTGCAAACCCATCTTTTTCAAAAAAAGGCGCGCTCTTATCCCTCTTGTTTAGAGGCGAGCCTTATCGGCAATCAGATTCCTAAAAGCGTTTACATGAACTTACTTAGTACAGTTGAGAAAAACACCTCTGCTCTACACGCCTACACAAGTCTTCGGAAAGAAGCCCTTGATTTAGACGAGCTACACTACTGGGATATGGGGGTGCCTTTAATTCAAGATGTCGAGTGGAAATTTACCTTCGAAGAGGCTTGTGAAATTGTGATCGCCTCAGTAGCGCCTTTAGGAAAAGAGTACCAAGAGATCTTAAGAAAGGGGCTCTTAGAGGATCGCTGGGTTGATGTGTATGAAAATAAAGGTAAGCGTAGCGGCGCTTATTCCGGCGGCTCTTACGACAGTATGCCCTATATTTTACTAAATTTTCACGGGACCTTGCAAGATCTTATGACCCTCTCGCACGAGGCGGGCCATAGCATGCACACCTACCTAAGTAATAAGAATCAAAAATGGCACGAGGCAAGATATCCGATCTTCTTAGCCGAGATCGCATCTACGGTCCATGAGCAGCTAACCGACGATTATCTTCTTCAAATCACAGAGGATGTAGATAAAAGGCTCTACCTTTTACAGTCACAAATCGATGGTATTAGAAATACCTTTTTCAGGCAGACCCTTTTTGCAACCTTTGAATATAAAATACACGAGCTTGTAGAAGAGGAGGAGGCGCTCACACCGCTTGTCTTAAAGACCCTCTATGGTGAGCTTAATCAAAAATACTACGGCCCCTCTCTTATTATCGATGAGGAGCTTAAAAGCGAGTACCTCCGGATCCCACACTTTTATTACAATTTCTACGTCTATCAATATGCCACGGGGATTGCAACCGCTATCTTTTGTGCGAAGAAGCTCCACCAAGGGGATAAAGAGGCGTATCTACAGCTATTAAAATCGGGGGCAAGCGACTATCCTATGGCTCTTTTAAAGCGCGCCGGTATCGATCTTGAAAGCACAGCGATTATCGAAAATTGCATAGAGACCTTTTCTGAGCTTGTAAAAAAGTTCGAAAAAGAATTGTCGAAAATCCGAACTTCCAGGTAAAAAGGTATTTTACACACCCCACCTTTATGGTTGTCCTATGCTCCAAAAAGAAAAGATCAAAGATATGTTTGTTGTCCTCAATGAAAAGGGCCTCCACACCAGGCCTGCAACAGAGCTTGTCAAATGCGTCTCTTCTTACAAAGCGCAGGTGACACTTCACTACCAAGATCTCTCGATCAATGCCAAGTCACTTCTTGGCATTCTCATGCTCGCAGCCGCTCGCGGCGCGAAAATCCGCATTGAAGCCGAAGGCGAAGATGCGCAAGCCTGCGTCACCGCCCTCATAGAGCTCGCCAAAAACAAATTCTACATGAACTACTAGCCGAGAAATTGCTGTTTTTGCGTTGCAAAAACAGCCAAAATTAAAAAAGAAAAGAAAGTCGGCCAATTCTAGCTTTGACAAATCGTCCATCACTCGGGCTCACGTATACAATACTGTTTCGCCGCCTATGGGCCCCTACGGGCTCGTGATGAACGATTTCTCTTTGCTATAATTGGCTATAGGCTACAACCAAAAGTGGTTGTAGAACTAATAAAATGGGCTTAGCTAAAGCTGCCACTAACGACAGCCGTACTACGTCGGCTGTAAAATTTGGAGAGCTTTTTTTCTTTACTGCAGCGAACGGAAGTATCGCTGCCATTAGAGGGCAGCTTTAGCTAAGCCACCTTTTGTTAGTTTGAAAGTCACCGTAAGTGTGACTTCAAATCGGCAGCCAATTATAGCGAAGAGAAATCGTCTATCGTGAGCCCGTAGGGGCCGTCAGGCGGTGAAACAGTATTTCATACGTGAGCCCGAACGATAGGCGATTTGTCAAAGCTAGAATTGGCCGACTTTCTATTCTCTATATTTTTTACAGTTTTTGCCCTGCAAAAACTGTAAATTTTTGATAAGCACGAGAGGGTAAATGCTTACGGGTCTTGGTAGGGGCTGGCTTTGTCGAGGGCTTGCTGGGTGCAGTAGATGGGGATGTGGTGCATCAGGGCGAGCGTGAGGCCGTCGGAGGGGCGAATATCGATTTCGATGATCTCCTGCTTTTCTTTGCCTACCTGCTCTAAAAATAGCCGGCAGTAGAAGACGGCTTCGGCTACATCTGTGATGGTTAGATGTAAGAAATTTACGTTCACGGCTTTAAGTAGATGAGAGAGAACGTCATGCGTCTGAGGGCGGGGTGATGTTTGGGAGGCTAGGTGCTTTTGGATCACCTCACCAATATGGGGAGAGGCGTAGATCGCAAAAGCCTTTGTAGGGGCTGTTAAAACGAATGCGGTGTAATTGCGAGCTTGTAGGATTTTGTTAAATGTAACAGTATGAACCTCTTGATCTGCCAAGCACCCCTCCTTCTTGCCCTCTATGAGGGGGCTTGGTAAGTTTATTAGCAACAGATTATTTTTTGGAAATATACCCAAGTGAACTCAAAAATTGGTTTTTGGCTTCACCAGAATCTTAAAATTTGCACCCGCTGCACCTCGCCCTATGTCCCATAGGGGCTCGCTTTAGCGACGATTTCATCTAGCGCAAATTTTAAGTTCTGCTTTTGCTAAAATTCCAATTTTTGAGGTTACTTGGGTATATCGATTGCGAGGATCTCTACTTTTCCCGTGTGAAGGTCGTAGTAGCCTCCTTTGATGAGGAGCTTTTGCTTATCTATAAGGGGCTTGAGAGCTGGGTGTTTTTGCAGTTTACTTACCGTTAGCATGACATTTTCTCTAATGCTATTATCGATACGATCACCACTCTTTTTTAAGGCTTTTTTTACAGCGGGCTCTATAAGAGAGGCAATCGGCTCTATATCTTTTGCCTTTCCTTCAACGACAGCTGTTACAGCGCCGCAGTTTTCATGGCCGAGCACCAAAATAAGGGAGGAGTTTAGTTGAGAGGCAGCGTATTCAATGCTAGCTACTTCTATAGGACCTGCAATGTTACCGGCAACTCTTACGATAAAGAGATCGCCAAGGTTTTGATCAAAAATGATCTCTGGGGAGACCCTTGAATCAGAGCAGCCGAGAACCACAGCAAAAGGAGTTTGGCTTGTTTCGGATCCATCTACTTGCCAGCTTTCGCGATGTTTAGAGTGGATTGTTTTGCCTGTTGCAAAGCGTTGATTGCCCTCTAGTAACTCTTTGAGGCCAGCCTCTCCGCTTAAGACAGCCTGTAGAGATGAGAGGTAACATGTAATCAAAAAAGCTAAATTTTTCACAAAGACTCCTTATTCCTTATATGGCGAATGGTTGCATCTTTTTCACCGATGAGAAGATCGGTTGGTATGTTAAAGAAAAATCCTGTCTCAACAACACCTGTAATCTCTTTTAAACGAATGTGATCAGCTTTTGGATCTAAAATAGGTAAAGAAAAGGTGATATCAAAAATCATATTTTGATTGTCGGTAAGAAAGGGCTTTTCCATCTCTCCTTTTCGAAGAGCTCCTTTGTAGCCAGCTTTTTTAATTCTTCTTATGGTCTCTTCAAAACCGAAAGAGACGATTTCTACAGCAACGGGAAACCCTGCAAGAGGGGAGGTAACTTTTGTATAATCGACTAAAATCACATTTTTCTTAGAGGCTAGTGCTACCATCTTTTCTCTGAGTAATGCCCCGCCACCGCCTTTTATCATAGTAAAATCTTTTGGATCAATACGGTCAGCGCCATCAAAAGTGATATCAACCGTGTCAATAAGGGAGTCGTCTAAGAAAGAGAATCTATCGCCTAAAAGTTTTTTTGAACCTGCTGATGTTGCGATACAAAGAATCTCTAATTTTTTTAGAGCATTTTGCTTTTTCAGGGCTTCTATGAAAAAAAAGATGGTAGATCCAGTCCCGATGCCTACTTTCATTCCGGGCTTTAAGAGTTCTAAAGCCTTTTCAGCAACGCGTTTTTTTATCTCCTCATGGGCCATTTTTTTATTCCCTCCTAAAATAACCAGTTTACGAGAAAAAGATAGAGATTTACACTTTTTTCTGAGAACTTGGAGGTAAAGAGTGGAAAGACGGACTGCTGAAGAGAGTCTGAAGACAAAAAAAGCGAGAGAAAAGCTAAGGCAAAAGCTAGAGCAAATGCAGGAGAGGATGACCGAGCAGGCGCTTGAGAGAAAATCTATAGAGATCCATCGCTGGATTGCTAGACACGCCTCTAATCGCGCTATTCTTAAGGAAAAGACCATCTCTCTTTTTGATGAAAATAATAATACAGCAGAAGTGAGTCAAAAAATATCTACTCTAGCAAAATCCCTTGTCCCCCTTAAAAATTAACTATGTCTAATATTATTGAGTATTTACAAGAGCGTGGTCTGATTGACCAGCACACGGCCTCTTACGAGGCTATGAGAGAATTTTTCCAGCAGAAAAGAAAATTTTATCTAGGCATAGATCCGACAGCCTCTGCCATGCACCTTGGTAATTTAGTGGCCGTTGTTTTCGCTATGCATTTCCAGCGCTTTGGCCATCAGCCTGTTATCTTAGTTGGTGGTGCTACAGGGCTTATTGGCGATCCTTCTGGAAAAGATACAGAGAGGCTTCTTCTGACAGAAGAGGTGGTAGAGAGTAATGTTGCCTCTATTAAAAAAGCGCTCGGCTCCTTTTTGAACTTTGAAGACAAAGAAAATGGCGCTCTTTTGGTCAATAATTACGACTGGTTTTCCAAGATGAATGTTGTCTCTTTCTTGCGTGATGTAGGCAAGCAGTTTCGTATGGGGACTATGCTCGGTAAAGAGAGCGTCCGCAAAAGAATCCAGAGTGAAGATGGGATGAGCTTTACCGAGTTTAGCTACCAGCTTCTCCAGGGGTATGATTTTTACTATCTCTACCATAACGAAGGGGTTGTTCTTCAAATTGGCGGTAGCGATCAGTATGGCAATATTTGTGCCGGTATTGATTTTGTTAGACGTGTGACAGGGGAGTCTGTCTACGGTCTTACATTTCCTCTTCTAACAAGAAGTGATGGTAAAAAATTCGGAAAGAGTGAGAAGGGTGCGGTTTTTCTAGATCCAACGCTCTTCTCTCCCTATGAATTTTATCAGTACCTCTATCGTGTCGCTGATGCTGATGTGATTAAGATGATGAAGATGCTTACCTTTATGCCAATCGAAGAGATCTCTTCGATTGAAAAAAAGATGCAAGAAGAGGGGTATATACCAAACACAGCGCAAGAGAGACTCGCAAGAGAGCTTACACTTCTTGTTCACAAAGAAGAGGGTCTTTTAAAAGCTGAAAAATCAAGCCGCGTGATGATGCCTGGTAGCGATAGCTTTGATGAAGAGGCTCTTTTGGATATCGCAGAGAACGTACCGCACCAAGAGCTTATGACAAGCGAAGTTATAGGGGCAAAATTTTTTGAGGTGCTTGCCAAAACAAGCCTTGTCACTTCAAAAGGTGAGGCTAGAAGACTTATCTCTGGTGGTGGCGCTTACTTAAACGGCAAAAAAGTTGTAGAGGCAGAGCTTTTAATTACAAAGGAAGATCTCTTAAAGGGAGAACTTCTTATCGTTAGCAAGGGCAAAAAGAACTGTATCGTCTTACACCTTTCGTCTTGCTAGATAATCTATTAACCATGCCGAAGCCATATTCTGGATTACGAGCGTTGTGAAATAGCACGGAAAGCCACGATACGGTCTTGTAAAAAGCTTTATCGATTTGGTATCGGTTTGTTTTCGTGTATTAGCAGCATCAAAGGGGGCAGAGACGATGCTAACAACAATAGCTGTTATGACGCCAATTTTTGCTAATTCTGAAAAAGCAAGAGAGTGAGATTTTTGAGAGTAATGTCTTCTTAGACGCTCTTGCGTGACAAGAAACGTCGACATTGTTACCGAGAGTCGTGCGAAATTGGTGGTAGTGCCTGTCCAGCCTTTTCTAAGACTTTGCCAAGAGATTTTTTGCCCTTGTGCAGCTCCGGTAATCTTTGCTTTTTCAAAAGGTGTTGTAATAGCAGCGTCTACAAAAGCGATCGCAATACCTGTGAGAACTTCTTTGTAAGGACTTTCAATGCCATGTTTTTCTAAACGAGCAGGGACACCTGCTATCATCGGCCAAAGCCAGGCTTGTTTTAAGACTGTTTTTCCTAGGTGGGGGGTAAGACCTCCATAAAAACCTCTAAAACTGCTTCTTTGCCATATAGTTTTTATGACATCTCTGCATTGTAATTTTTCAGGAGAGGTTTGTAGATGGTATCTTACTGTGTCAATGGGATGTGTAAAAACAGTGACTACCACACCTCTTGCAATACCTAAAGCGCTAACGGATAGAGAGTCTGTTGTCATGATTTTTTCCTTGGAAGATGATGGCAAGACTAGTTAATACGGCAAGCCCCATCCAGTAAATACCGACAGAGGCAATCCAGCCTGTTTTTTTAAAGAGGAGTAGTGAAATGGCAGCTGTTGGGCCTCCGAGAAGTTGAGAGCCTACGGCATAAGCAAAAGAGATTAACATATAGCGGTGGGAGAGGGGCAGGAGCTTTTGAGACCAGGAGTAAAAGGGGGCAAAGAAGGCAACCCCTGAGACTACAAAGAAAAGGCGCACTCCAATCACTGTCAAAAGGGTTGCTCCCTTTAAAAGAGCGCATAAAGGTAAAGCAAAGAGAGTGACGCTTGCAGAGGCTAGTAACATCATTTTTTCTCGGCCTATTTTGTAAGCTAAATAGCCGAAAAGAGGAAGGGCACAAAAATCAAGAACAAGGAGAGCTGTGTTAACGCTCATCATCTGCATTTTTGTAAGAGGCGATATAAGAGGGATAAAGCCGTTCATAAGGACGAGAGCCATTATGTAATTAGCGTAAGAGAAACCAGCCGCAAGGGCGATAAGAAAAAAAGGTTTTCGGTAGGTCCAGAGCGCTTTAAAAGAGAGGGGAATGTTTGTTTTAAAGGAGGTTGTTTTTGTATGACGTCTTATGAAAGAGCCAAAAAGAGCTGTAAGGCAGCCAAAAAGATAGAGAAGGCGCCAGCCAAAATCGACGATTTTATAATAACTTAATAAGAAGACACCAAGAGAGGCAAGCAAAATACCGCCGATGGTTGAGGCGCTGTAAAGACCGCTTAGAAAGTCGTGCTTTTTTTCCTCGCTATTTTCTAGAAGAAAGATAGCGCCACCAACCGTTTCACCTGCGGAGAGAAAATTTTGCAAAATGCGCCCTAAACAAAAAAGGATAGGAGCCAAAACGCCTATCTCTTTATAGGTGGGCGTTAAGGCAATGCAGCCTGATACAATAGCCATACCGGTTAACGTTAAAAAAAGAGCCTCTCCTCTTCCATATTTATCACCGATATAGCCAAAAACAAGTGATCCAAGGGGGCGAGCGAGCATACCTAAGGGGATGATAGCGTATGTGAGAAGAAGAGCTACAAGAGGCTCTTTATCTGGAAAAATCAAAGGCGCCAAAAAAGGAGAGAGAAAGCTAAAAAGAGCCGTGTCGTAATGCTCTAAAAGGTTGCCAACAAAAGCGCTCGCAAATTGCATGCGACTGAGTTTTTTTGAGATGTTTTTTGAAACCATTCTTTTATTTATAGGGACAGACTTGAGAGTATAATAAAGCAGC
>JAFEGE010000094.1 GCA_018240105.1 Verrucomicrobiota bacterium
GACTAGGCTTGATGTACACGCAGGGCATTTACATTCCATAAGAGACTCCATTGTATAAAAGTCCGCCTATTATATGGATCGCCAATGATTTTTTGAAGTCCCAGCATTACATGTTGAGGACTACCTATTTTTCTAAAACATTACACAAACAAACTGGGTTGACTGCCATAATTAAATCGGGGTATTCACGAGATTTTTTATTATAAAAAAATACATATTCCAAAAAATCTTCTAAATCTCTAAATTATATGGGCAAGGTAAATTATGAAATCTTTATCAGCCCATATCAAAACCTTAGATTTTGCTGCTGCAGATGAACTTCTGAAAGAAGCAACCGTTTGTATCAGCCGCTGGGGCGGCCGTGTTGTAAAGGTAGAGGTAGAAGGAGATACTCTCCAAAAAACAAGCTCTTTGGACAAATTAGCTCTTACAATAAAAGCCATGGCACGAGAGCGAAAGAAAAACTCTTCACTAACACCTAAGGAAAGCGCTGCGGGCGAGCGTATTATTGATAAGCTTCAACTCTTTTATCGAGAAACTGATATTCCAAAAGAGGATCGATCTTTTATCACAAGCGCGCTTCAGTGGATGCGTGATTGTCACTGCATAAGAGATTTACCGAGATACTCTTTAGAGTTGACAAGAGGCTACCTTACGCTTGAAACACCAAGCCCTAGAAGGCGTGGTCCCTCAAGCGGTAGCGGCCCCTACTTGACCCTTGCTTAAGAAGCAAGAGAGCCGAAAGGATCCCAAGGGGGGAGAACAGTCGGTTTTTCTCTTGCAGCCTGTAAGATTTTCTCTGAAAGAAACTTCTTCTCGATAGCGACTTCAAACATATAGTCATCAAACCAGCTATCGCTCATGACAAAGAAGCCCTTTTCACCGAGTTTATCGCCCCAGCTATTCTCTACACGGTAGCGATAGCTATGCACATCAACTCCCGTAAAGAGCATCGCATGGGTCATCTGGCTATCAAAGTAGTTAATTCTAGTCTCTTTATTCATGCCAAAGGAGACGCTAAACAAAGATTCAAAATCGAAAAGATTGCGATCCATAACACCAATTTCTCTATCAAGCCACTTGCCAACATCACACCCAAACCAAACCGACTCATCGTTTGTCAAAGAATCGACAACCGCTTTTTTCATATCTTCCATCGGCACATTGATATACAAGATAGGCTTTCCTTCCCAGACATTACCTAAATGGGCAACAGTGTAGGCCTTATAGTAAGGGGTTGCTTTACGCGGACTATGAATTAAACAAACATAGTCATCTAGATCTGTATGTACGTGGTTTTTATAGAAGCTATGGGGTGTCTCATTCGGAAAGGTGTGGTATTTTTTCTCTTTATCCCGAAAGGTCCAAGTAAAGGTCTCAGGTGGCGTTCCGAGATGGATAGCAACAATTCTATAGATCTCTTCCATCATCTCTTTTTTAGCTTTTTCTAGAAGAGCCGGACTTTTACCCTCTTCCATCATCGTACGTAAGATATAGGCATCTTCTCGAAGCTTGTGAGTGACGTAGTAGTTCATTTGCTGCGAGTTTAGAGCCCCTTGGCTATCAGGGTACACAGACTGGGGGACAAGGCCATATTTTTCGACTAAATTTTGAAACATATGCCACTGGCCACCATCTTGGACAGGGCTGTTAAGCAAATGTGCCATCAAGCGCCCATCTAACGGCTCCTTTCCAGTCGCCAAAATGCTCTCTAAAAAGTAGTTGGCCTTTTCAATTTTATCCCAAAAGAAGAGGTGCGTCTGTGAAAACTCAAACTTCTCCAATTTGTACTTCTTCGCAAGCTTAAGTCGTAAAAGGTTTAATGCCGCAAAAAGCCAACATCTACCGCTTTTTTGCTGGTTTGTCACTCCCATCTCAGAGGAGACCACATGAGAAAAGACATGGGTTACATTCGCAAAGGCGTCCCACTTTAAGGCCACATTGCGCCCCTCAGTTCTAGAGAGGGCATTCTGGGCCATCTTATTGCCACTTGATCCGTAAAATTTACTTCGAAAGTCTTTTAAATCTGTTAACGATAACCCTTGCTCTTTCTTAGGCACTGCTTTCTCCATGTGTCTCCCTATTTATGCTAAAAAACCTGTTTTATCACAGAGGCTTTTATTTCGAAAAAAGAATCGTGAGATGATAGCAAAACCTCCCGATTTTTCCAAATGGTATGCCATGTGCCCTTTGATGGTATAGCTCTTGTAGTTTTTCTGTATACTCAAGTGAATTCAAAAATTGGATTTTTGGCAAAACCAGAGCTTATAATTTGCATTAGATGAAATCGCTGCTAAAGCAAGCCTCTATAGGATATAGGGCGAGCTTTAGCGAATGCAAATTATAAGATTCCAGTGAAGCTAAAAACCAATTTTTGAATTTATTTGAGTATTAAAAGCCCTATCTTGCTTATAACAGCTTTAAAAGCCATTAAGCCGCTCTATATCAATTAGATAATCTCTTTTAGATTAATAGAGACACCTCCGCAAAAGCCTGTAAGTTAAAAATTCTATATATAAAATTAATACTAAATAATTTATAATTAATATAATAAATAATAGGTTTTATTATGACATTAGAAATCGCAGGAGCAGTCCATAATCTTTTATGGCTCAAAGAGCAAGCAAGTCAGGGCCGTTTAAAGCCAAGTGGGGTTGCCTGGCTTAAACATTTTGTCACGCTTTTAAATAGCGCTGCTAAAACCGATGTAGAAAAAGCTATAAAAGAATTAAAAGATCTTTCTCCTAATTTAGGCCCCAATCTTTTATACCCGGATATTTTGCCAAAAGGCATCAGAGGAAGGTTGCTTTATCCTATCCGAAGCTTCGAACAAAAGGATGCGGATGCAGCAGTTAAAGCAGCTGACCGAATATGTGATAATTCGGCAAAGATAACAGCCTTGCGAACCTTAATCTTAGCTACGAGCTCAGGTTCCGAAGACGACGAATCTACAAAATCGAGCCCAACAACAGTCGTTTCTGTTCCCCCTGATGCCGCATAAACAACATAACGTTTATTATCAGACGTTGTTTTAGTAGTGAAAAGTAAATTTAAAATAACCATCACCTAGGATGATTATGGACATTCCAAACTTTTTAGAAATAGCAGCCTTCCATGACTATTCCTCAACTCTGCACGAAGCTTCTAGCTCAATGCTTCCCGTTAACCCAAATTACTGCATATTGATCAGCTTTATGGTCGCATCGATCGCTGCCGTATTGATAAGGCAAGCAATACCAGTAAGAGCTCAAACACCAACCAGTACAATCGAGAGGTTCCAAAGACTTCTTAATCGATATCCTAATGGAGTAGAAAGAGAGCTCACCCAAGAACTTATTGAACGAGAAACTTCTAGAGTTAATGAAACACATCACATAGATCGGATCGATGCCCCCTTGGAAGTGGCTTTAATTCATGGAAATTCTTTGACTAATAGACACTAAATTTACAGGACACTTGGGGACTTCTTAATAAGGAGCCCCCCTGTCTGAAGAGATCAATTCTCTAGTCTTCTTGCCAAGATCGTTTTTGCGGCTGTAGGAGAATCGGGTTATGAAACTCTAGGCGAAATCTGGCAGGGCCGATCTCTTTGGTCTTTTTGTAATGAACAGAGATAGGTATGATACGCTTATTTGTGATAAGCATATAGCCACCAGGCACCTTTAAAAGCTGTTCTATAACGTCTCCGCTAGGAACAAGCTCATTAAGCTCAGGGCTAGAGAGGACCGTTTCCATCTCCTTTTTGCTCTGGGCTGCTGGGGGTAATACGGCCATTAAAGGCGTTGTAAGTACTAGAAGGGCAAATAAAATTTTCTTCATAAATCCACCATGACTGTAATAACGCAAAGAGATGCGTTTTTCTCAATCTTTATCATAGGGAAAGCAGGCTTTATGAGATACAAATACCTGAAAAATAAGAAGTTGCAGGTATTTTGTTTTTTAGAAAATTAAAGGGGCAAGAAGCCCCCTAAGATAAGCCTTTTTAAGCGAGTTACCTTATTTGGAGAACAGTTCGATGCCCTAATTGACCACGTTGCTCGTCTAAAGTTTGAGCCATTTTGCGTCTTAGGATTTCAGAACCATCTGCAACAGCTCCAAAAAACTGCTGTCCAGCACGACTTACGCTGTTTACACATCGTACCATACAAACAGTGGCAGCAACTGTTGCAACCGCAACCGATACAGCTGTCGTTGTAAATGCTCCCATTAAAATACTTCCACTGCTACTACCGCTTCTCCTTGGTTATATTATTCGATTAAAAATAATAACATTATTACCTCTAAAAACCAATAAAATAAACTATATTTTTGCTATTATAATTATAAATAATTTTAATTTTGGAAAAATTGGAAAAAATAGAGATCGCAACCCATAGAGGTGGCAGTAAACGCTTTCCAGAGAACTCTTTAGCCGCTTTTTTGGAGAGTTGGGCCCATTTGGCTATTCCTGAAATGGATATACAGAGGTTAAGCGATGGCCTCTTACTTGTCTGTCATGATGAAACCCTAGATAGAACAGTCGAAAACCTCCCCTCTTCTTTAAAAAACAGACCTCTTAGCGAAATCTCATCTAAAGAGATTAAAGAGCTTACTCTGGAGACAACCTTAAAGGGCTTCTCCCCACCTCTTCCCCTTTTTGAAGAGGTTTTACAGTACGTCCAGAAGGATCCCAAAAAGCAGATCTTTATCGATAACAAATCAGCCTCTCTTACAAGAGAGATCTTGCCTCTTATAGAGTACTACCGGGTAGAGAAACAGTGCTGGGTAACAGGCACTTCTCTATCCGATTTAGAGGAGGCAAAAAAGCTTCTCCCTACGATCCATACACAGGTCTGGGTGAACGCCCCTTCTCTGGAAGAGGTAGATAGCCTTTTTACTAAAGCTTTGGCCAATTCCTGTATTGATTCGGTCCTGTTTGTTTTAGCAAAGAGTCGGAAACCAACCAGCTCTTTTCATCTACCACACTGGTACATCAAAGAGAGCGAACTTAAATGTCGCAAGAAAAAGCATAGCCTTGCTGTCTATTACACACAGTATACTCGACCTCTTTTCCAAGAGCTTCGAAGCCTGGGCGTGCGGAGATTTGCCGTCGATGTTTTAGAGGACTTTAAACAGCTTTTATAGAAAAGCTATTTTAAATCTGCAGATAGCTTTTTAATCACTCTTTTAGATGCTGCGCCTGGAGGAGATTCCCTCTCATCTGGCTCTACCGGGAAGTATTTAAGATTAGCTTCATTTATAGACCAATTACCCTCTTTAAAACTCTTTTCTATCCCGATAAGAGTAAAATTTGCCTCAGGAAATTTCGTTTTCAAGAGGTTATATAATTCGATTGTTTGCATAGTTGTAATATCTTCTCGCACAAGATAAACGCGTAATCCTGAATTGAGAACCGCATAAAATCTAGCAATTCTACGCTCGTACTTTTCTTTAGTTTTATGGTAATCCTCTACGGCTATTTTACTAGAAGAGATAAGCCCTTGCGGACTCTCCACCCAGTCTTCCATGTTGATAGGCTCATGTGGAAAATAGAGATGGTAGCGCTTATTGATCAATTGCTTTTCCTCTACCCACCTTGTAAACACCTCGAAATTAAAAAAATCTTCGAAGTCATTTTGTATAATCGCACAAAGATCTTCAAAAGGCGTGATGATCCAATCAAAGGGAAAAGAGTACTCTCTTAGACCATATTTTTTACTTTTTCGAGCAACACCACACGATCTCCCTAAGCTTATAACAATACCCTTAGGTTTTTTCTGGAGTAAATTTTTAACATCCGCTTGAACCCCTTTATCTTCTAGCTGTTTATTTACAAACCCCGGGGCAATAATAAGAAAAACAGCAAAAAGTAGAATTTTTTTTATAAAAAAGCTCATCGATATGTAATCTTAATTTTTAAGCTACAGAATATGCTATTGCAATCTTTTTCTGCACGCTAATACAGGGCTATTTCAGCGGCGTGAAATTGGAGTGTATTGTATCTTATTTGGATGAGCCCTCTTCCCCAAGACAAAAATGGTTGCCCCTATCTCCAACTAGCCCCCATGGAGGGTGTCGGCGACCGCTCCTTTCGAAAAGCCATGGCATCTATTGGAGGGTTTGATGAGGCTGTTAGAGACTTTCTTCGAGTCCCCACAAACGCCCATGTAAGAAGCTTGGCCAAGGTCTATGTTGCGAGTGAGTTATCCCCTATTCCCCTTGCAGCCCAAATTATGGGATCTGACCCTCATTCAATGGCAAACATGGCTGTGGAACTCGTAAAAAAAGGAGCGCTCCGCATCGATGTCAATTGTGGCTGTCCCTCTAATACAGTAACAGGAAACGGTGCTGGTTCAAGCCTCTTAAAAGACCCCAATATTTTGCATACAGTAGCAAAAGCCGTTGTAGAGGCAGTCTCTATTCCTGTAACGGTAAAAATGAGATCTGGCTATGAAGACATCTCTCTCTTTGAGGAGAATGTATTGGCTGCAGAAGCAACCGGCGTCTCTTACATCACCCTACACCCACGCACAAAAGTCGATGGCTATGGACCACCCGCTCGCTGGGATTTGATTGCCAGGGCAAAATCTCTTCTTAAAATCCCTCTCGTAGGCAATGGCGATATTCTAACGGTAAAGGATGCTCTCACTATGCTAGAGACAACAAAGTGTGATGGACTCATGATCGGCCGAGGTAGCATCATCAACCCCTTCCTTTTCCAAGAAATTCGCGCGCACTACGCAGGTATCCCTTATGAGCCGAAGTGGGAAGATCTTCTTGGATTTCTTGAAACTTTTATAAGAGATACTCCAGAGAGCTTTTCCACAAGACTCCGCTTAAACAAACTAAAGCAGCTCTTGGGCTTCATGTTCAGGGCTAATCCAGAGCTCTTGCAAAAGAGGCAATCCGTTTTAAGCTCTTCCTATACCGATCCTGAAGCTTTCCTTGCCTTCGCACTACCTCTTCTCAAAGAGAATTGGCGCTCTTATCTAACAGTGTAGTTAATTTTTTATTATAATTTTAATTATAGAGTTACATTGCAATTATTTACAAAAAACTAAATAAGCATGTATAATTTCTAAAAAACTCTAGGAGTTCTTCATGTTAGCTGCTGAAAGGTATACTTTACAAAACACGCTACAGTGGGGCCTATTTCGCGCTCACTGCGACAAAGCTTCAGAGAGCTCCTCTACAGGCTCTAGATTTCTCCATGTAACTCTTGCCGCTCTAGAAGCACTCCCCATTCTTTCTCAGCTTGTCTCCTTAGTTGAGTATGTAGTAGCTTCTATATTTTTACGCCTTTCTGCTGCACCAACACCTAAAGAGCCTCCAGTCGCTCCGAAAGTAGATGTTATAAGCCCACCACCTATTCCTGCAGAGCCAAAAAAAGAATAAATCCCGAGCCCGTAACAGATGCGTGCCTTCCCCCAGAAGTAATGGCACTTCCAGCAACATTACGAGAAATCGCTAAAGACACCGAAGCGATGCATAAAGAGGTAGTTCGCCTAAGTAAAGAAATCACGGAAACTGCTACGCGTCTAGAGAAAGAAGCAAGAGCGTTTATTTCTACCATGGACATTGATCTCTATGATATGAGAAAAGCAGCTTGCGCCCTCGAGGGTATCTCATCTATGGCTAATATTATGGTAAAAAGCAAAGGATCTATCATTGAATCTGAGATAAGAACCTTTACAGAACTTAAAGCCTCTTTCTCTTCATCAGGGCTTGCAATCTGTGCTAAGGACTCTGTAGAGAAAAGTTTAAAAGAGACTCTCAAACACAAAATTCCTACAATAGAAGGATTCAGAAAACAATTGATGGAGCAGCATGAGCTTGTTAAAAAGGCTCTTGTAGATTTAAGAGCTCGGCATGTTGTTGTAGAAAATTTTCTCTTAACAGTACGTGCTTACAACGAAAGACTAGCTCTAGAGCGTGATACACTAGCGCCAAAAACACCTGCGGCTACAAGCTAAAAAAAATCGGGTTTTCACCCGATTTTAGATCCTTATGACAATGGCCTGCAATAACTTTAGTTAGGATGCAGCTCGAAAGAGCCGATGAAATAGTCGTAGTTACCCTCTTGGTAATTGGGGATCTCACACTCCATGGCGAGAAGATAGAGGGTATTGTTAGCTTGGATGGCGCGTCCTTTGAAGTAGATTTGCTCTGTAGAGATGAAAAAGTCCATCCCTGGAAAACCTTGGACTTTCATAAGGTTTGCGTACATGAGCTTGTTTTTAGAGTTTTGCGCTAAGAGTGTATTTAGAAAATGCTCTAGGTTTTTTACAGCGTACTCTTCATTAACAACCCCTGGGTATTCGGCAATGAGGACCATGTAGACAGCTTTGCGGTCATGATCAGCTACGTATACATTGTACTTAAGCTCTTTACCACCCTCTTTCATCGGAAGCTTTTGACGTAGGTGGTCAGGATTTTTCGGGAAAGCAGCAGAGCACTTTCCTTCCTGAGAGCGCACCTTTTTCCAATCGGTATAGCTTGGCGCATTAGATGTTGCGATCTCTTGCTTTTTAACGACAAGGCCTGGAGCCTCGCTAAGCTTACTAACCATTGGCTTTGCAACCAAAAGTAGCCCTAAAAAGGTAGCAAATCCTTTTTTAGTAATAGACATCCCACTTAGCTTCATGAACCCCTTCCTTCCTGTTTAAAACTGTAGAAAACGTACAGCCATGGGTCGAAGATTCAACCCTTTTATTACCACCCAATCCAACGAGTTATCTAGAACTACAAGAATAAGCCAAGCAAGAAGCACATTCCAAATAGCGACCCACGCTGAAAATTTCTGAACCTCTCCCAAGGTATGAAAGAGAATAACACTTTGCCATAACCAAAAAACGATCTGGATTAAGAGCAACCCAAAGACCAAGATAGGAACAGCACCTGTTGTTAAGATAGGCGTGAACATCTTCTGTCCATACAAACCTACCATAATAAGCCAAGAGAGAAGCACAAATAGCTCCGGCACTCTTGACCATGCATACGCCTCTGTTATCTCTGGATAAGTTCCCTGCCCTTTAAAGACTTTACCTGTGATGTACAAAAGGTAAGAGGTCAAATAGATGAGAACAAAGCCAACTGGAATCGCAAGAAGTAGAGATCCAAGGGTTATAGTTACCACAGAGTATTTAAAACCAAGAATGTATGTATAAGCTTTCGAAAAGAGCCAAACAGCGCCCACTAGAAAAGCAAGCACCCAATGAAGAGGCTGTTTTTCTAAAAGCACCCTGCGGATAAAGCCGCGCGGGTCTTTCATAACACGAAAAGGCTGTTTTTTTTGATTTTCGTTCATTTTCGACTTTTTATAATTATCCTTTAACTTAAAGTTATTGAAACTCTCAGTTTTTAACAAATAAAAAAGCCAATGTAATTATTATTTAATTTTCACTCTGATAATTAACATGTTAATAAACTAGATGTGAAAAGGCGGATGTGAGATCCGGATAACGAAAGACATAACCGGTATCTAAAAGCTTCTTCGGGGTCGCTCGAATAGAAGCTAAAAGAAGAGGATCGGCCCCCTCACCAAAGATAAGGCGTAAAAGTGGCGCCGATATTGCTGGAAGAAGTGGTTTATATAAACGCTCTGTTAGCACTTTAGAAAACTCTAAGTTTGTAACGGGCGAGGGACTTACAACATTAACTGCCCCCTTTAGCTCTTCTGTAAGTAGAGCGTGATAGATAGCACCTAAAACATCGTCAATAGCAATCCAACTCATGTACTGGTCCCCCTTTCCTAAAGGAGCGCCGAGCCCTAATTTAAAGTAAGATAGCATTTTTCTTAAGGCGCCGCCTTTAGAGCTTAAAACGACACCAAACCGTAAATGGACAACACGAACATCTGCTGTCCTTAGAAAGGAAGCGGCAGACTCCCAAGCTTGGCAGACATCTGCAAGAAAACCCTCTCCTTTACGATGCGTCTCTGTTACTACTTCGTCACCACAATCGCCATAAAATCCTACAGCAGAGGCGCAGAGGAAAACTTTAGGTGGCTCCTTTAAAGAGGTTAAGATCTTGACAATGTGACGCGTGACATCTTCTCGGCTCCGTAGAATTTTCTCTTTCTTCTTACGACTCCATCGCCCCTGAATCGACTCTCCAGAGAGGTGAATCATAGCATCAAAACCCTCTAAAAGGCTGCGATCACCCTGAAAACTTAAAGGGTCAAAAATAAGTTCATCTTTATTGTGGACCTTGCCTTTTTTCCGTAAAAGGGAGGCAACTTCATGGCCCATCGCCTTTAAAAAACTGACAAGGGCGCTTCCTACAAGACCATTTGCACCTGTAACAAGGATACGAAGCCTTTTTTGTCGACCAATCCTCTTTAAAAGATCCAAATCCTTATGCAAAATACTATGTTTATGATCAAAGAATCGCTTAAAGCGGTTTCTTACCCTCGATTCTCTATACTCGGGTAAAAGCCAAGGCAAATAAAGAAGATACTCTACCGTCTCTAGTAGCTCTACACCCTTGCCCTCTGAGCGAAGCTCTGTTGTGACGTCAAAAGAGCGGAAAGGGCCTTTCTCTAGTTTCGTTCGTAAAATAAGCTGATGGTTAGGGTATTGGCAACGAAAGAGATAGTATGCTTTAAAGCAACCTCTCTCTAAAGAGCAAGAAAACTTCGTCTGTTTACCGGGCCAATCTATGCTCTCTAAAAAAGTAGCCTTCTCCCAAGAAGGAAAAAAACGAAAGAAAGTCCGCTCTCTCAAATGCCATTCATACACCTCTTCTTTGGTATAGGGCAGAACGATGCGGGCTGTAAATTTTGAAGGTCGCATAGCTTTACCATTTTATGCGGACCCGTAATAATACTCAAACAATACCAATCCTAGAAATGTAGATACATTCTCTAAGATTGGTTTAACGCGAAAACTACTGTATTAGTCTCTTGGTCTTTTGCATTTACCGCAGCAGCAAGAACCCTCTTTACAGCAACAGCAAAGAGCTTTAGCGCGTCCAAAGAAGCTAAGAGCCCAAATACCTGCAAGACCAACGATAGAAAAAAGCGCTCTTGCGCCAACTGTATATACACCCATAGGCTCGCCACCAAAGATCGCATTGATGACGTTATAGTTAAAAATACCTACGCAACCCCAATTGATTGCTCCGGCTACTACTAGAACCAAAGCTACAACATTAACAATAAACATATAACTCCCTAATTTATGTTTCTAACGAGCCAGATCCTAATGACGCTTTTATTTAAGTCAGCAAAAATATTTAAGTTATTTAAAATAAATATGATAAGATATTTTTTTAGAGCGTTTTATTGACATTAAGAGGATTTTTTCCTAAGATATTCTGCAATGTCTTCATTTACCTCAGAGCAATTACATACCCTAGAAAAGCTGTGCCGCCTCAAGCTGACCCCAGAAGAGGAGCGCAAGTTTTGCGACAACTTAAAGCGAATGCTAGATTACATGGCTATGCTCAATGAGGTTGATACAGAAGGGGTAAAGCCATGCAGCCACGTTTTAGAGTCTATGACAGCCCCTTTAAGAGAGGATATTGCAGAAAGGCTCATTCCGAGGAAAGAGTTCCTAGATAATGCCCCCGAGCATGTGGGCGGCATGATAAAAGTTCCTAAAGTCATAAAAGATGAACTGTAATGTATAAAAAAACCGCACGAGAACTACATCAGGATTTCGTAGAAGGCTCTTCTAGCGCCAAACAAATCGTCTCTTACTTTCTCGATAGAATTCACGCCTTCAATCCAAAAGTAGAGGCCCTTCTAACCGTTCTAAATGAAAGAGCTATGGCTAAAGCTGAGGCTTTAGATGAAAAAAGACGCCTTAACAAACCCCTCGGTAAGCTTGCAGGCTCTGTCATCATTGTAAAAGACAATATGCACATTAAGAATGAAAAGACAACCTGCGCCTCGAAATTCTTAGAACATTATAAAGCCCCCTTCAATGCAACCGTTGTCGATAAGATTGAACAAGAAGATGGTATTATCCTCGGAAAAGCAAACTTAGATGAGTTTGCGATGGGCTCTTCGACCGAATACTCCGCCTTCTGTACAACAAAAAACCCCTGGGATACCGACCTTACAGCTGGAGGCTCCTCGGGCGGCTCTGCTGTATCGGTTGCCGCAAATTTTGCCCCTCTAGCGCTTGGTTCTGACACAGGTGGTTCCATTCGCCAACCCGCCGCTTTTTGCGGTATCTACGGCTTTAAACCTACCTATGGTCGCGTTTCTCGCTTTGGTTTAGTTGCTTTCGGCTCCTCTCTCGATCAGATAGGGCCATTTGCCCGCTCTGTAGAGGATATCGCCTTGATGCAAGAGGTAATCGCATCTCCTTGTCAAAATGACTCTACTAGTATCCAGGAACCTCCTCCCGCTTACCGCCAAGAGCTCTCCGCACCTATTAAAGGAAAAAAAATTGGGGTACCGGTAGCTCTTTTAGAAGAGGCTGATCCTGTCATTCGTGAAGCGATAGAAGAGGCTCTTAAAGTTTATAAATCTCTTGGCTGCGAGCTCGTAGAGATCAACTTAAGTTCTCTAAAATACAGTATACCGGTCTATTACATCTTAGCAACCGCAGAGGCCTCTACAAATTTAGCCCGCTTTGACGGCATACGTTATACAACACGCTCTAAAGCGGCTCAAACTCTTGAAGAGGTATATGAGCTCTCTAGAGGCGAAGGTTTTGGAGCAGAGGTAAAGCAGCGTATTTTCCTTGGTACCTATGTTCTTTCAGCCGGTTACCAAGACGCCTACTATAAAAAAGCGCAAAAAGTCCGCACTCTTATGATAGAGGATTATAAGCGTGCCTTTGCCCTATGCGACATGATAGCCCTACCGACCACTTCAACGACAGCTTTTCCTCTCGCCTCTATCCAAGATCCCCTAAAAATGTATATGCAGGATATCTATACGATCTCTGCTAACCTTGTAGGGATCCCAACAATTTCTATGCCTATCGGCTTTGAGAAGAAGAAAAAGCCTATCGGCATGCAGCTCCAAGCGCCGCTTTTAAGGGATACAGAGGTCCTTACGTTTGCCTCTCATTTTGCTAAAGCCACTAGCTTTCATACTCACACCCCACCTCTTTTTGACAAGGAGCCTTCTCTATGAGCGGTCATCCCTACGATGAATGGGAGCCAGTCATTGGCCTCGAAATCCACGTCCAGTTGAATACCGAATCTAAAATGTTCGGCCGTGAACCAAACCAATTTGGCGATGAGCCTAACGTCAATATAGGGTATGTAGATACAGGGCAGCCAGGCGCTCTTCCTGTAATCAATAAAGCTGCTGTAAAAAAAGCGATTAACTTTGGCCTTGCGATCGGTGCCCGCATCAATCGCACCTCTTATTTTGATCGTAAATCCTACTTCTACCCCGACTGCCCCTTCAATTACCAGATTACACAGTTTTACCATCCAATCGTTGTTGGCGGTAGCGTTGAGACCGAAGTTAACGGAGAAACAAAGAGCTTTGCTATCCACCATGCCCACCTAGAAAATGATGCTGGTAAACTTATTCACTTTCCAGAGTTTGCAGGGGTTGACTTTAACCGCTCCGGCGCCCCCCTTCTCGAGATCGTCTCTGAGCCTTGCATGCACTCTCCTAAAGATGCCTCTGCCTATGGCCAAGCTGTAAAAGCGATTATGGAGTATATTGACTCCTCTTATTGCAATATGCAAGAGGGCCAGCTTCGTATGGATGCAAACATCTCTGTACGCAAAAAAGGTGAAACAGGCCTTAGACCTAAGACAGAAATCAAAAACATGAACTCCTTTTTCAATATGGAGCTCGCCATCGAAGCAGAGATTCTGCGCCAGATTGATTTCTATCTAGAAAATCCCCGCGAACAAGTTACAAGCGGGACTTACCGCTTTGACCTCGAAAGAAAACGCACCATCCTCATGCGTAAAAAAGAGACAGCTGATGACTATCGGTACTTCCCAGAGCCAGATCTTCCCCCTCTTGTAGTCAGCCAAGCTTACATCGATGAACTTAAAAAAGAGCTACCCGAGCTACCACGCAGCCGCTATAAGCGTTATGTAGAGTCTCTGGGTCTTAGCCCTTATAACGCCTCTATCCTTATCAACGATAAAAAACTCTCTGACGACTTTGAAAAGGGGCTAACTACTTGCAAAAATCCAAAAGCCTTCTGTAATTGGCTTACTGTGGAATTTATCGGCCGCATAAAAGACTCCGGGCAAACGCTATCCTCCTACGGCATATTAGCAGCCCATGTAGCAGAGCTTGTAAACCTCATCGAGGAAAATGTCATCACCGGCAAAATCGCTAAAATGGTAGCCGACGATATGGTCAAAGCGCCAGGCACACCGCCTTCTAAAATTGTCGAGAGCAATAAAGATTACAAGCCGATCACAGACACCTCTTTCTTAGATACCGTCTTAGAACAAGTCATCGTCAATAACCCAACCTCTATCGAAGATTACAGAAACGGTAAAGCAAAGGCTTTTGAATACCTTATCGGACAGGTAATGAAAACAACCCAAGGTAAAGCACCACCAGACCTCGTCCGCACAAAGCTCTTAGAAAAACTTAAATAGAGAGGCTCTCTATAGAGTACGAAGAAGAGTTCTTTTCTGTCTTAGCTGCAGAAAAAGGGATTAGCTCTAATACTATAAGCGCCTACAGAAGAGATTTAAGGGCTTTTTCACGCTACACAAACGAAAAAACTCTCTTACAAATCACCCCAGAGGATCTTCTCTCCTTCCTATCACATCTGCAACAAAAAGGGTACGCCAGCACCTCTATTGCCAGGATGGCCATCTCGCTACGCCTTTTTTTCCGCTTTTTACAAAGCGAAGATAAAATCAGTAAAGAGGCAAGCTTTCTCTTAGATACACCAAAAATCTGGCAGTCGATTCCAGATATACTGACCTTTGAAGAGATAAAAAGCCTCTTTGCCACCCTCGACACAACAACTCTTATGGGTAAAAGAGATAGAGCCATCCTAGAGCTTCTTTACGCCGCAGCCCTTCGCGTCTCTGAAATCTGCTCTTTAAATCTTTTTGATGTCGACGACACACAGATCAAAGTAAAGGGTAAGGGTGGTAAAGAGCGTATCGTACCTATCGGAGAGGGAACTTCTCTCATAGTTGATGCCTATCTGACAGTAAGAGCCTCTCCCCAAGAGAACAACCCTCCTCTTTTTTTAACCCCACGCGGTAAACGCATCGATAGGTTCTTTGTCTTTCTTATGATAAAAGAGGCTGCCAAAAAAGCGCTTCTCACTAAGAACGTCTCGCCCCATACATTACGCCACTCAGCCGCTACACATCTTTTAGAAAATGGCGCCGATATTCGTATTATACAAGAAATCTTAGGCCACGCTCATATCGGAACAACAGAGCGCTATACACACATCTCAAAGGCGCATTTAACAACAGCCTTTACGTCCTTTCACCCGCGTGACTGATGCCGCCTATCCGAGCTCTTATAGCTCGCATCTTCTCTTCTAACCGATTTCGCTCTTCCTGTGACAGCATAGCATAGACAAAGGTCCCTGTTTGTGTAGCAATCCCAAGTGTCCCAAAGATAACAATGAGAAGTAGAGGTAATAACCCGGCAGAGAAATAAGTCCCCGCTACCACAGAGGCGATCGTTAACGCAAGGAATAGTCCTAAGAAGATCTTATCTTTGAGGGTTGCCTCTTTTAAGCCGGCAAGCTTTACCTTCAAAAAGTAGCCATCGATAAGAAGCCATGCTATGTTTATCACTAACAAGAGCGCCAAACCTACCGCAAGACCTATTCCCCCTGTGCAAACTGTCAAAAGGGCAATCGCAACAATACTTAAGATAGCAACAGCCACAATCGTAAGATTTGTAAAAACATTTTTTAAAGCTTCACTTCTTGCTAAGGCAATAACTTCTCGCATCTCTTCTATCGTAGGATCTTTAAGGGCCTTTAATCTTTGAAGCGATCCCTCGCCCGCAGCTCTTTTATAGGCAGCCTCTTTTGTAAGCTTTACATCAATGCACTGCTGCATGGCTATATCTCTAAAAATCTCTTTGCTTGTACCGTCTGGCATCTCACTAAACCATTCATTGACCATTGCTTGTTCGTTCTCGGTAAGAATACCCGTACTTTGCTTTACCTCTCTTGGTCTAGCTTCTAATTTTTTCATCACCTCTCTGACATCATCTTCTGTAAGATCGATACGTTCGCGTAATGTTTTATAAGCAGCTTTTACTTCCTCTTCAGAAGAGTCTTTTACTAACTTTGGTATAGCTCTTAAAAAAGCAGTCCCTTTGGCAATCGCAAAACCACATGAGCCACAGATTACAGCAAAAAAGACGCAACTAATAGAGCCAGCGCTCACACCTACCACTTTGTCAGCTGCTAAAAGCGTTTTAGACCCTGTCTTATCAAAAAAAGTCGCAATCGCAAGACCTCTTATCATACCCCACGCAATACCGCTTATGGTTTCAAGAGCTCCCTTGACAAGGCCAATACCTGCTAAAGCCTTACCTGCAAAATCATTGATCGCTCGAGCTGTTCTTAAGGCGTCAAAGGCGTTTTGCACAGCCACAAGCCCTGTCCATAAAGTAGCCATAGAGCTCACTTTAAAAATAGATAAAAGACCTAAAGACTCTACACCCTTTACGTAGCCAATAGCGGCAGCAACGCCTGGGAAGTCGGAGGTCGCATAAACAACAGAGGCACTCGCAGGTTTTACTAAAATAGGGCCTCTTGAGGCCTCTTTAATAGCCTCTCGCCCCACTTTATCAACCAAAAAAGAGACTCTTTCAACCCTTCCGTCTACAAGAAGATCAGCTTTTCTATAAGGCATCTCTAAACCAACTCGTGCCTCTGAAAAGCCCTTAGGTAAAACTACCGTATAGGTACGCCTTCCTAAAAACCCTCTTCCAGCTAAAACAACAGCCTCTGTGCCCTCTATATCGCTTCTTATAGCTAACATACGGCTTAATGGCGGTATACTGCCTGTCATGGTACTCATAATAGTCACCTCTATAGAATTTCTTTTTTCACATAATATTATAACAAAAAAATTATATTATTATCAATAATTAATGTGAATATTAATTAAATACATCAATATATTGATTTTTTTAATTAGTTTTTATATAATTATAGTAAGATTAATTAGAACCATTAAGGATATTTATGGCTATAGATGCCTCACCTATTCGCGCCACCCCTGAACCAATACGATCGGATTCTCCACCCCTACCCCCACCGCCTCCGCCTGCCCCTTTAAAGCTAGGAACTATGACATTTATGGTAAATGGGGCCCCCGTTAGCTATAAAGTGACTGTAATAGGTCTTACAGCTGATGGAAGTCCTGCAGCTCTTCGTCGGATAGCTGCGGCTACGAAAAGCGCAGCTTTTGAGGCTTTAGAGAAGGCTGTTAAGAATCACTTCAATTCCCGCGAATCGGTTATTTCTGGCCCTATCAGCGCTATTGATAGAGAAGGGATTTCCTACACGAGAGGAGCTGATACTGTAAGAGAAGCTCTCTCTACTGAGAACCGTGATTTTGATTCTAACCAAACAGCTGACTCTCGATTTCGCGAATTTGAAGATCTAATTTTAGGAAGAGGTGACCCAAGAATGGAGGAAGCCCCTGAGACACCCAGACGAGCTTCTCCAAGATATATGGCCGCAGGCGTTGAACGTAGACCCAGAGATGGAGTCGGATCAGCAGTACCCCCTACAAGGCCTCGTCATAGCCGAGTAGAAGAGCTTGGTGATACTCCATTAGCAGATTTTCCGGTCCTTCCAAGAGGAAGCGCTGGCTCAGCAGCTAGTGTAACCCTACTTCCTCCTCCACCTAGAGGAGAAGCTCCACAACCTAGCGTACCCGCCTCTTCACCTGGATTAAGAGTACATTTCACATCGGGAGCAGACGTTCCTAACTCCGATGATGAGGATAATGCATCAATAGGAGGAGGGATTCTTTCTCCCATGGAAAGCTCAGCTCCTGCCCCAATTGCTAGAGGAAGATTTGCATCTTTTACCCAAAGAACTAGAAGCGCATTTCATACAGTTGGACGCGCGCTAGGTACAGCCGCAGAAGCAACATTAGGCGTAACTGAGCGTTTGGCAGGCTTAAGACCTGATATAGCATCAGAGCCTGTAGAAGCCTCTGAAGCTCCTATACCCCCACCCGCCCCAGCACCCGAGGAAGGTCGATTAGATACGGCATTAACTATATTAGGATCTCTCCTTGGCATGGGGGCTCCAGAAGTTTCTCGGAGACAGCCTTCCACTCCAGCAGCCCCTCCCTCTACTACCCGAGTAGTTGTAGCAACCTCTCCAGTCCCACATACTGGGCGAACAGAAGAAGAAGTGAGAGCTGCGGATAGGGCTCGAGAAGAACATCTACGTCGTCGGGTTGATGCTGCTCGTGCTGCTGAAACTGCTAGGTCTTAATAAGACTGAGAGTTACCGCAACCGCAAGAAGACTTTGCGTTCGGGTTGCTGATCTTAAAGCCGGCGCCATTAAGGCCGTCAAAGAAGTCAATCTCTGATCCCATAAGACGCTTTAGGGAGTTATTGTCGATATGGATAGTAACGCCATTAGAAGAGAGAACAGCATCATTTGGCTTGGCTTCTTTGGAGAAGTCTAGAACATATTCAAAGCCACTGCAGCCGCCTGGCTTGTCACCAAAGCGTAGGGCCAAGTCTCCTTTGCCCTCTTCTGCACAGATCTCGAGGAATTTTTTAGCAGCTCTTTTAGTAAGGGTGATAGAAGAGAGGTCTTGCTTTTCAGCTAAGACTTCATTTAAACGGTCCACAAGCTCTTGGACATCCTCTTCACTCATACCATGGCCAAGCATACCAGCCTCTAAAGTCTCATAGGTCGCAGCGCCACAGCCCACACAATGAAGGCCCATGTTGGTGATCTCTTGGGCAAGTTTTTGGCTTTTATGGGGCCAGTTCCCTAAGATATCAGAAATCGTCATCTCTTTATTTACTGTAGCTTCTGTCATAGGAACCCCTTAAAATTTTAATTTTACAATACCGCATTTAATCTTACATTGGCAGGCAAGCCTTTCACACTCCTGCTCTCCTAGAAAATCGAGTTCTTCCTGGGTAAAGGGAGTGAGATTCTCCGCGCCCTCTTCTACCTCAATGACACAGGTACCACAGATACCCTCTTCGCAAGCAAAAGGAACCCCTGCCTCTTCGCAGTGGCTCTTGAGTGGATCCCCATCAGGGACCTCTTTTTCTTCAGAATCATTAAATACGATCTTAGCCATGCTTAAAGATTAAAGCAAAAATGGCCTTTTTTGACAAAAAGTTTAAAAAGAAGCTAAGGCTTTCGCCTTAGCAAAGCTGTTTTAAAGCGATCCCTTCTCTTCAGGGGGCATATGGGCGATTAGATCTTCCATAGTCGCTTTTAAGCTATCCATACCCTCTGGAAAGCCCAAATCTTTTAAAACCTTATCTAGGTAGCTCTTCTCAGACTCCATTAAATCAAGCTGGCTCTCTAAAAGGGCCATCTTCGATCTTAGTTCTTTTTCTATATTCTCCATAAAACCTCCGTTAATTATGAAAATAATTATAACATTTATTGAAAATTAAATAAACAATTTGTTATACTATACTTAAATTTTTTATTAATAGAGAGTGTTATGGCTATACGAGCTATTCTAACTGGAGTCTCAGCAGCTTGCCAAAGAGGCCTGGCGACCGCTTCTATAAGCACCACTGCTTTAAACATATCAAAAAATTTCTTTACAGAGCACGCTACCCGCCCCCTAACAAGAGAAGATTTAAGATCTCTACAAGGTCGCATACAAGTTGTTAGCCCAGACACCTCAGAATCCGATGTACATGCTATCTATGGCATCTTTCTTGCACACGCTCCTCCAAGCTATCGTCAGATGGTACTAGACCATGTATTAGCACAAAGCGAAGAGATAAAAAGACTAGATATAGAAGCTTGGCAAACTGTAAGGGCTACTAAGAAAGAGATCCTAGAAAGAGCTATGAAAGTCATTGAAGAGCGCGATCTTCTTTGGAACAAGGTAGAGAGTCTATGGATTACCTATGACCAGGCCAAAGAAAAGGAAGATTACGCCTCTTGTGAGACAATCCTTACAGAGATCGAAGGCCATTTAGAAATACTAGAAAATGGGCTAACTGCCTTTCAAGAAGCACGAGAAATGTTTCTTGAGCACAGTAATCCTAACAGCTTTATCGATGAATTTGCCGCTAAAACATCCACTCTATCTATAAAAAAAGAATTAGAAGAGATAACTACCCCTTTATGGGACGCATCCCCCTATATGGACAGCCAGTGGAAAGAGGCGCTTCATAAAACTCTCGTAGCTCCTAAAACAGCAGGTGAAGAGACCTCATCTTTACCTCCTACAGATTGGCGCTTTGCATTTAGATCTAAAAAAGCACCCTCTCTTGTTTTACAAGACATGAAGGCCTCTTTAGAAAGAGATTCTTTCTTAAGGTTTGATGTTTTACTGCGAGAGCTAAGCTCATATGCTCTCGATCCTCACAACCCCTCTAAAAAAGTCTCCTCTCTCTTTATGGAGATGGTGCAAGAAGAATTAACAAGAAGATGCCCCTCTCTTACCCCCGAAGAATTGCTAAGACAGCTACATGCTCGCGACTTCAGAAACAAGCGCATCTTACTAGCTGCTATCGAAAGAACATTAAGAAAGCTGCCCTCAAGGTAAGGCTTTAGAGCCCTGATCTAAAAACGTTTTGTAAAATTATTTTTTTATAACAAGCTTTAGCGAGTTATTTGTATACAAAAAATTAATTTTAATCGGCACGAAAATCTAAAAAACTGAAAAAACCAATATTTAATTTATAACAAACTAAAATTATATTGATTATTAATAAAAATTAATGTTATTATAGTAATGATTTAATTAATAAAACATTACAAAAGATTCATAATAATAAAATTAAAGGAGTTTTTATATGCAATTTATAACTTCAATAGGACATGGCATCGGTAACTGGCTAATGAGCTCTACAGATGATCTCTCACCTCCCACAACACCTACTTTTGACAGAGCAGAAGCTTTTCCTCCAACAGGTATAGCACCAGCTGCAACAACAGGCGGCCTTGTCGGACGTATAAGACAATTATTCTGGAGAGATTCCGCAACACCTGCAGCTCCAGCTGATGCTGCAGCTGAAGGTCGAGAAGTTGCACCTCCAGCTGAAGGCGGAGAAGGCGCAGCTCAAGATGCAGGTATAGAATTTCCAGATCCACCTTTACACGGAGCACCTCAAGCTGCAGCTCCAGCTAAACGCCGTACAGCAGCTGAAGCAGAAATTCTTCTAGCTTCTAAAAAAGCGGCAAGAGAAGCAGCCGAAGATGCAGCCCTAAAAGCAGAATCTCGAGGTACTGAGATCACATTACCAGGCTTTGCACCAAGAACAGGTTCTACACTAGAAACTGTTGGAAGCCACGCTCCTGATGTGGTAGGGGTTGCAGCTAGAGCTCACCAAGCGCTTACACGCACTTTTGAGGGAGTGATAGCAAACCGTATACCTGTTGAGCTACGCGAAGGCGTTAGAGTAGTAGAAAACGCTTTTGATGTAGGAACGCAATTTACTATCGGTCTTCCAGCAAAAGTATTAAGTCTTATTGCTGCAGCAGGTGCTGATATTGCTTGGAAGGATGTTTTAGCATCTTTTAAAATGGCGCAAGACGGACAAAGAAGTCCGATCACAGCTATATTCCATGCTTTAGGCTTTGTTGTATCAAGAGCTGCTACTATAGGATTAACACCAGTTGTCCTAATTTTAGAAGCCGCAAGACACTTGATAAGCAAGATACTAGCAGGTATTACTATTGCGTTAGCTGAAGTAGTTTTAGGCATCGGTCTTGGTGGAAAAATTATTCTACCACCAGCATTTAGAGGTATAGTAACTGGCTTACGCGTTGCTATTACACCGTTTGCATGGATCTTATACTTGCTCCGCCAAGGTTTTGTATGGCTTGCAGGTAACTACGCAATAGAAAGCAATACGCAATCTGCCTTTGAAAGAGACGCTGCAAAAACCTCCAAGAAGGAACTTGATGCAGCAAAAATAGCAAAAACAGCTGCTGAGAGACACCTAGCGTTAGTAAAAGTTAAAGACACAGCTAGACCAGAAGCTGTATTAGAGCTACAACAAGCAACTGAAGCCTTGAAAGAAGCAGAAGCTAAGCTTGTAGAAGCAGAGAGATTTGCAGAAATAGATAAAGAGGTAGTAGCGCTTGGAATTTCTGAGTTACAAATGGCGTTTGCAGGGCTTACCCCGTTCTTAATCTTTGAAAGAGGTTTTTCATGGGCGTTACCTTTAACTACTTCTAGAATAGCAATGGGTCAAGCACTCTTAAAAGACCTTAGCCTAGAAGAGCTTGCAGGACATATAGATAGCATGCTCATAAGCCGCGACAGAAAGCTACAACTTTTTGCTGCAGCTAAGCATTACAAAGATGTGCGTGATTTTAGATATGAAGGAAAACCTATAGTTGAAGGGGCTTTAGAGGGCCTTAAACAGGTATGGGGAAGTTGGGATAGCGTCTCTTCTGACGAAAAGGATAAGATTGCTTTAGCCTTTGAAGAACAGTGTGGAAGAAAATTCCCATTTGTAGGTCCTGTGCCGACTAAAGAAGAATTGGCGATATCAAAGCGCGAAAAATTGGGCGTACCCGCTTTGAAGCTAAGCAGAGCTGCTCCGGCTGCTCTTAAAGAGGTGTAGTTTTCTGTCTGTAGGTAAGTTCTAACCTATAACAAAGAGCTAAACTAAAGCCTAAAAACCCTCGATCACCTGATCGAGGGTTTTTTATTTTACAAAAACCTTAATTACTTAACTTTTATGATTTTATATATTATAATGTTATAGACAAAATGCATTTATTATGATATCATCATTAATCCAAAGAACCCCCTGTTCTCCTAGCTACCTCTATGTCCCGCCAGATAGGACAGATATGAGGGAGGTTGTGACGGCTTTTATGGAGCCGGCAGCCGCTTTGCGTTTTAGCTTTGTTACTAGAATCTTTAAAGCCATGGGAGCCTTTAATCCCCACTACTTCTTTAACCAGGTAGGGTTTGTTTGGGAAAGAGGTGTAGAGGTTGTACGGGCAAGGCTTGGCCATACCCTTTTTGATAATCTCGTTGCTATTTGCTATCTGCCAGTCTCTCTCCTTGTCACCTTCCAAAGCGTAATAAATTACATAATTTTAGGACTGAGATACATTGTCGCACATTTTCTAAACCCGGAGCTACTGAGCATTATTTTAAACAAGCTGGGGATGATTTTATTTACACCGCTTTTCTTAAGCGCCAATTGCGTTATGATCTCAATCGAAGTGCTACTCGAAAGCATACGTTTTATAAAAAGCTTACGATTAAACGTCGGACTCCAAGCAAGAACGACCCGTAAATTGATTGATAAAATGAGCTTTACGGTAGCCAGAGGAACAGCTGAGAACGAAGCCAACATGAAACGAGTCCTTCGCTTTATATATAAAAATAAGAAAAAACTAGAACTTTATGGTGGAGAAGATTTTGTAAAACGAGCTATAAGCGCTCTTGAAGAATCCCTTAAAGAGCCCTCTTGCCTCTTTTTAGTAAGACGAGCCCAAAGCTCTGTTATATCTCTCGAGGCGATAATTGTTGCAAGGCGCCTCTCTACTTTCTACCACACCCACTTTACGCTATCCATAGAAGAAAAAAGAAAGATTACAGCAAAGCACCCTAAGCTAACAGAAGAAGAGTTACAGGAAAAATATAAAGAGGCGCATTATAAAGATTTACACAGCCTTAAAACATCTATCGGCAAAAGCGCAGTTGGTCTATTTTTTGAGAAATTTCAAGCCTCTAAAAGTAGGATTCTAACAGATCCTGCTGCTTACGCAAAAGAGGCATCCTCCCTTAGCTTTAGAAAGCAATCTTTAGAAGAGGGACGAGAACTTCTCCAGTTTTTAGAGCGACAGACTATAAAGACTGCAGGGGTTTACGCCTTAGGACTTCTTGGCCTTCTTATAACAATTCTTATCCTTGCTTTGGATCTTGCCTTCCCCTATTGGCCATTTTGGGCCTTTCTACCTTTAATGGTTCCAGATTTTTTCATTGGCTATCTACGCTCTAATGCTGACGAAGCCTTTATTGAAGAATTGGGTTGGCGTGTAAACCCGAGAGCCTTTATCCCCTGGTTTTTAAGAGGAAAAGATACCCCCTTAAAAATGGTCCGGGTTTGACAAATCGAGCCTAATCTCTTAGACTAGACTCTATGTGGCTCCTTCTCTTTTTTTTGACGATTATCGCCTCTTTTTATTTAGATAAGAGCTTACTTCTAGCCCTCACCCCCGATACCTACCTCTTTAAGATAAGCTTTCTACTCGAAAAGGCCTTTACGCCACTTTTATATCCCCTCTTAGGGGCTTTTCTCTTCCTTGCCTCTTATAAAGTGTTTTTCTTAAAAAACAGAAGGGAGCTTTTACTAGAAGGGACGATTACGACATCTTTGATTTACTGTGTTACGGGATTTCTTAAAGTTGTTATGGCAAGAGCCCGACCGACCCTTTTTTTAGAAGAGGGGGTCTATGGGTTTTTCTTCCCTGTATACGCAGATTTATATCGCTCTTTCCCATCTAGCCATATGGCGATGGCTTTTGGTCTCTTTATGCTACTGTTGCACAAAAAGAAGATCTCTTGGCTCTGGGTTCTTTTGCCGATGGCTGTTGGGATTAGCAGACTTGTTCTGCAAAAGCATTTTGTGAGCGACGTCTTAGCTGGCGCTTTCATTGGAATCTTATGCGCCCTAATAGCAGAACGGGCAAGGAAACTCCTTGCCCATCTGAAACTTTTTCAAGTATAAAAGACTTGCTTATCGTTTTGCTTTAGCAGTACGTCTTGTTGTACGGCGAGCTGTTTTTCTTGCTTTAGCAGCTGTGCCAGTTTTACGTCTTGCAGTTCTTTTTGCTGTATGTCTTTTTGCAGTAGCTTTTCTAGCTGTTTTTCTTTTCGCTGTATGTCTTTTCGCTGTCTTTCTTGTTTTTTTAGCGCCAGCGCTTTTTCGTTTTACCATTTTGTACCCCTTATGAGTTTTGTTTTTTAGTTCCTTTAAAACTTAATATACAAATTGCATAATTATTTAGTTTAAATTTTTTACTTTTAATTAAACTACATAGAAGAGGTGTTTGTAAAACTGGCTCTACAACAGCTTCTGCATGGGTTTTTTTAAAATGAATTTTTTTTAAATAAAATTAAAAAATAAAAAATACTTTTTGTTTTTTAGCAAAAAAAACACATCTAACTCATTGACTTTAATGATGATACAAATAAAATAAACGCAAACAATTGCCTATTAATGAGTTGCATAGCAAAACAAAATCTTTTCTTTTTGTTTTCTTTCCAGTACACTGAAATTTTTTATCCAAACTTAGGGAGCTGAAATGGACTTTACTACAGACGTTAAAAACCCCAAACGAGTGATCTCTGTTTTTGTCCTCGCTATGTTAAACGTCTCCTTAATGGCAAGTTTACGTAACTTACCGCTTGTTGCCGAGTATGGTTATAGCGCCATATTCTACTTTGTTGTGGTAGGGTTCTTATTTTTACTCCCCTCCGCGCTTGTTTCTGCTGAACTTGCAACCGGTTGGCCAAAATCAGGCGGTATTTACATATGGGTCAGAGAAGCCTTTGGTGATAGATGGGGGTTTTTTGCGATTTGGATGCAGTGGGTTCATAACGTTACCTGGTACCCAGCGATTCTTGCTTTTGTAGCAACCACGATTGCTTACATATTCTACCCTCCTTTAGCTACAAACAAGTACTTTGTCCTGCTCGTAGTCTTAGTGGGATTTTGGAAGATGACAATCTTAAACTTTTTAGGTATCCGCACCTCTAGCTTGGTCAGTACGATAGGTGTTATCGTTGGAACGATTCTTCCCGGAACGCTTCTTATACTACTTGGCCTTACCTGGGTCTTGCTTGGTAACCCCATGCACATTACTTTTTCTGTAAATTCGTTTATCCCCGATTTCTCACAGTTTAATAATTTAGTCTTCTTAGGTGGTCTATTTCTAGCGTTTGCTGGGTTAGAAGTCTCTGCAGGTTATGCAGGAGAGGTACAAAACCCACAAAAGAACTTTCCTAAAGCGATCATATTAGCGGCTATCATCACCTTTTTCCTATTTATGCTTGGCGCCCTTGCGATCGGTATTGTGATACCAAAAGATCAAATTAGCCTTGTTTCAGGGGTAATGGAAGCGTTAAGAATCTTTTTAGATAGCTACAATATGGGTTGGCTCCTTCCTATAATGGGTATCTCTTTAATTATAGGCGCTGTAGCTGAGGTGAACTCTTGGATTATAGGGCCTGTAAAAGCTCTTTATACGACAACACTCCATGGCAACATGCCGCCTGTTTTCCAATACACAAACGAAAAGAACGTCCCTGTAAACCTACTTCTTTTCCAAGCTATTGTTGTAACAATCGCCTCTTTTGTCTTCTTACTTATGCCAAACTTAAGTAGCTCCTATTGGATTTTGAGTGCTCTTAGCACGCAGATCTACCTTATTATGTATATCATGATGTTCTTGGCAGCTATCCGTCTTCGCTATGTAAGACCGAACGTACCGAGAGCCTACAGAATCCCACACCCTCACAAAGGGATCTGGTGTGTATCGATCCTTGGTATCATAGCCTCTTTATTCGCCCTATTCTTGGTCTTTATCCCACCAGCACAAATCTACGTCGGAAGCCTTCTTTTCTATGAGTCTTTTTTAATCATTGGCCTTGCTGTCATGATTCTTATCCCGCTTCTTATCCACGCCTGTAAGAAGCCGCATTGGAACTTGTTAGAAAAAAAGGTAGACTCTCTAAATTAATCACCTTCTATTGATCGCTTAAAAAATGGCCGTATTTGCTTAAATACGGCCATTTTTGTTTAAATACGGCCAAAATAGCTTGAAAAGTGGCCGTATTTTAGTTAAAATGGCCGTATAAGGAGTAGAGGTGGCCGTAATGAGCTTGCGTGATAATAAAATGACGGTATTAAGACTTTTAGGCTTAGAGTCTGAACCGATGGATCTCCCAAAGCTGATGCTGAGATTAGGCAAAGGTTTTAAAGAAAGATCGGTTAGAAGATGGTTGCATCTTTTAACTGAAGAGGGAGCGGTTAAGAAAATAGGTCAAAAACGGGGAACTAAATATATTGTAGCAAGCCGAGCAGAAGAAGCTAAAAGTGAAATCAGCAGCTGTTTTAGTTCAGCAAGCTTGAAAGTTATTGGGCTTGTGAAGGTACCCTTGTTTGAGCGACAACCTGTTGCTTATGCTGACGATTGGTTTGACAGCTATGAACCTAATTCTAGTTATTATTTACCAAAGATGCTTCGACAACAGTTGCGAGAATCAGGAGAGCGAGCTAATAGCCAAGACCGAGCAGGCACGTATGCTCATCAGATTTTTAATAGGTTGATCATTGATCTCTCCTATAACTCATCGCGTTTGGAAGGTAATACCTACTCTTTGTTAGATACGGAACGTTTGCTGCTCCATGGCGATACCGCTGAAGGCAAGCTTGATGAAGAAAAGGCGATGATCTTGAATCACAAGGAAGCTATTCGCTATCTTGTTGATAATGCACCAAGGATCGAGGTCAGTCGTAATGTCATATGTACGCTCCATTTTTTGCTATCCGACGGTCTTGTAGATTCCACCGAAGCAGGTAAGGTGCGAAAGCATACCGTTCGTGTTGGAGGATCAACTTATATCCCCTTTGAAGACCCAAAAAGATTAGAGAAACAACTGGAAAGAATAGCTCACAAGGCGTCGCAAATTAGAGATCCTTACGAACAAAGTCTTTTTCTATTGATCCATGTTAGTTATTTGCAGGCCTTCAGTGATGTGAACAAACGGACGGCTCGACTATCTGCCAACATACCTCTGATCCGAGAAAATCTTGTACCGCTGGCATTCAGCGATGTTAGAGTCGAAGACTATATGTCAGCAATGATTGCAGTCTATGAACTCCAGAAGGTGACACCGCTTATAGACCTCTACGTTTATTCCTATTTACGTACCTGTGCAGCGTATGATGCAACGGTCAAAGCGATGGGCTTTGATGAAGTGCGGGTGCGATATCGACAAGAGCGGAAAAACGTGGTAAGAGAGGTAATCTTACAAACGGTTGTCGGAGAGGAGATGAAAAAGTTTGTTAATACGGAAGCAGATGAGCATGTGCCGAGAGCAGTCAGAAGAGACTTTGTAGAGGATGTTCTAGAGGATTTGGAGCAGATGGATGAAAGCAGGTTGGCTGGCCTCGGCGTTACACCACAGCAGTTGAAGCGGTGGAAAGAGAAAAAAACAAACAGCTGAAAAATTGTTCTTAACACGCAATCACCTGGCTATCCTCTCTTTTTTCTTGTAGAATTTTAAAGAAACCATTAAATTTTATTAAATTTTTCACAAAATTATCTATCCTACCGGAGGTCTAAAGGGCGATATGCATGCTTTAATAGATTCTTTAGAGTCCCCCTCTAGAGAAGCCATCTTCTCCTTTGCTCTGGCCTTTGAAGAATACACAATAAAGACTCGTAGAGCTCTTCATCAAATTCCAGAGCTTGGCTGGGAAGAAGAGAAGACTTTAGCAACGATTCTTAAAGAGATTCAAAAAGCTGCAAAAAATAGCATCTACACCATTAATATCGTTCACAAAGAGGGTGGTATTTGGGTTGATCTCTTAGTAGACCCCTCTCTTCCTCACCTTCTCTTTAGATCCGATATTGATGCTCTTCCGATCGAAGAAGAGACTAACCTGCCCTTTAGCTCTAAACATCCCGGAAAAATGCACGCCTGTGGCCATGATTGCCATGCGGCGATCCTTTTAACCGCCTTTACTATCCTTGCTAAAAACCTACTAGCTCCAAGAGCAAATATACGATTTGTTTGGCAAAGAGCCGAAGAGTATAACCTTTGCCGCTCAGGGGGAGAAAAACTTTTAGAAGAGGGTGTTGTGGAAGGGATAGACCATGCTTACGGCCTGCATATCAATCCAACCACCTCTATTGGGACATTTTTTTCAAAACCTGGCCGTATGATGGCCAATAGCTCTCAGATCAATTGTACGATAGAGTGCAGCGGCGGCCATGTCATGTACCCTGACAGGGGCTCTAACGCCATTTATATTATGATAGATATCCAAAACAGCCTAAGAGGGCTTGAAGGAATCTATTTTAAGCCAACAGAGCCTATTGTCTTTGTGCCAAGTATTGCACAGGCAGGCGTTGCCTCAAATGTGCGCCCTAATCGAGCGGAGCTCACCTTTGCCCTTAGAAATTTCTTACCAGAGGAAGAGCGAGACCATTTTGTTTCTATTATTAAAGAGAAGATCCACGCTATAACAGCGACTTATCCAACAGCTCTAGTCTCTCGCTTTAGCTTTATTCCGGGATATCCTTCTTTAACAACAGATCCAGAAAACTTTTACTTTGTACAAGACCTCCTCCTGAAGAATGGCCTTGTTGCCTCTGAGACCCCCCCTCTCTTTTGCGGCGAAGATTTTGCCTACTATCTACAAAAAGTACCCGGCTCCTTCTGGTGCTTTGGCACTAAGCAAGAGGGTGAGACCTATGATCTTCACACCTCGAAGTGCAATCCTAATGAAAAAGCCCTAAAGCTTGGTGTTTTCTTCTGGCTTCTTTTGTCACAGAATCTACCGTCTAAGCGATTGTAATAGACTTCTTTCGAAACTCGCTTTGTTTGGAAAAATGAACTATTTTTGAGCAGGTTTTCTAAGGGATTTTGAGAGCATATGTGTACATATGGTCGAAAAAATCCTTAAAAAAAATGCCAAAAAAAGGCATTTTAACAAGCGAATGGGGTTTTGAAAGAAGTCTAATATCTCTTTTACGTTCAAACAGTAAAGATTTCCATACGGTTTTAGCCTCTAATTTGCTAGGTGTAGAAGTATGGTGGAAAAGAAAGCAACTCTTAAAGAAATCTTAACATCCTTAAAAAAGAAAACAGAGAAAAGCCGCCTCTCTTTAGAAGAGGTTCTCCATGTCCTATCAGGAAGGGGGCGCGCTCTTGTCTTACTTTTTTTAACCCTCCCCTTTTGTCAGCCTATCCAAATCCCAGGTGTCTCAACTCCTTTTGGCCTGGCTATAGCTTTTATCGCTCTTCGCATGGCCTTTGGTAAGAACATATGGCTCCCTAAAAAGATACTAGCAAAAAAATTCTCCTCTAAAGCCATCTCTAAAATCGTCGATAAAACGCTTTGGCTCCTTCATAAAACGAAGCGCTTTACACACCCTCGCCTCAAGTGGTTTTGCCACTCTTTACCGATGCAAATCACTACAGGCGTTGTCATTTTTCTATTAGGCCTATTTATGGCGCTCCCTCTTCCAATTCCTCTCTCTAACATGATAGCTGCCTGGTCCATCCTTTTTTTCTCTTTAGGTGTCTTAGAAGATGATGGCCTTTTTGTTCTGATCGGAGCCTTTATTTTTTTACTTCTTATTGGACTTTGTCTACTTGCCTGGTTCCTATGGCATTAAAAGATGTAAAGGAAGAGCCGTGGCATGCCACTCCGATAGAGACGGTATTTAAAATATTAGACTCTCAAAAGTCTGGATTAGAAGAAAAAGAAGCAAAGCGCCGTTTGAAAGAGTTCGGCCTAAACATTTGGCACTTTCGCTCCTCTAATACCATTTTCCGCATCCTATGCCGCCAATTACATAACCCTATCGTTTACGTGCTACTTGCTGCTACCGTTTTAGCAAATCTTTTAAGCAGAGTAGAAGATAGCCTAGTGATTCTTGTTGTTGTTCTTCTAAATACAGCGATTGGTTTTTTTCAGGAGTATAGAGCCCATGAGACGATTAAGGCTTTAAAGTCTATGACGCCACAAAAAACAACGATCCTCCGAAATAACGAGCCTAAAATTGTATCGGTTTCAGAGATCACCCTTGGCGATATCGTGGTATTACGGGCAGGCGATCCAATTCCTGCAGATCTACGTCTTTTTTCTACAAAAAACTTAGAGTGTGAAGAGAGTGCTCTCACAGGAGAATCGCTCCCAGTGGTAAAAGAAGAGGAGCCCTCTTCTCTAACAGATCCTTTATCAGACAGAAAATCTATGGCCTTTACAGGGACCTACGTGACACAGGGCAGTGGTTATGGCATTGTGGTCGCTATAGCTTTTAAGACAGAGCTTGGCAAAATCTCAAAAATGCTAAAAGAGATCACCTCTTTAGAGACACCGCTAACCCTCTCCGTCAAACGTATGACAAAGTGGATAACGCTTGCCATACTTTTTATTAGTATAAGCCTTTTCGGTATTGGCTATTTTAGAGGAAGCGGACTTTTTCAAGCAGCTTTTGCAGCGATTGCCCTTGCAGTTGCAGCGATCCCTGAAGGGCTGCCTGCGATTATGACGATTGCTTTTTCAGTCGGCATGAGACGTATGGCAGAGCGAAAAGCAATCGTACGACAGCTAACAGCGGTAGAAACGCTTGGTAGTACAACTATTATCTGCACCGACAAGACAGGCACCTTAACCTGTAATGAGATGACGGTACAAAAGATTTGGACAAGAAAGGGTCTCTCTCTTCTCTCAGGCATTGGCTACTCTCTAAAAGGAGAGCTCTCTTCTCCTGAAAATAAAGATGAAATCAAACAGCTCTTAGAGGCCTCTATTCTTTGCAGTGATGCTACTATTTCCACAGCAGAGGGGATCTCTTTCTTTGGTAGTTCTACGGAAATTGCACTTTTAATCGCAGGCAGAAAGATCGGCCTTACAGAAGCGAAGCTTCGTGAAGAGTGGCCTAAAAAAGATGTAATCCCCTTCACCCATGAACAAAAATTCATGGCAACGATCCATCTCTCTCCCTCTAAAGAGACATATGTCTTTATTAAAGGCGCCCCTGAAGTCATCCTTTCCATGTGTGAAAAGGATTTCGAAGAGGCAAAGTGTCTCTCTTATATGGAATCTATGGCGAGAGATGGGATGCGCCTTTTAGCGGTTGCTAAAAAGAGAGGCGGGACGTTTACCAAAGAAGGATACACCCTCCTTGGTCTTTTTGGTATAGCAGATCCTCCTAGAAAGGAAGTCTACCAATCCTTAAAAAATTGCTATGATGCTGGTGTTATCGTAAAAATGGTAACAGGCGATCACCCCTTCACAGCAGAGGCGATTGCGCGAGATCTTGGCATTTTAAAAGAGGGAGCATCGCCCCTTACAGGGCAGGAGTTACAAAATCTAACAGAAGAGGCTTTCAAAGAAGCTGCTTTAAAAACAAAAGTTTTTGCTCGGGTCACCCCTGAAGATAAATTACGCCTTGTCTCTACATTACAAGAGATAGGCCATGTCGTTGCCATGACAGGCGATGGCGTAAATGATGCCCCTGCCTTAAAGAAAGCAGATATAGGTGTAGCCATGGGAATCCGAGGGACAGCCGTTGCCAAAGAAGCTTCTCAAATCGTTTTAGCAGATGACAATTTTGCAAGCATTGAAGCTGCTATTGAAGAGGGAAGACGTGTCTATGATAATCTTGTGAAATCGCTCGCCTTTATCTTTGCGACAGGCTTTAGCCAAGCCTTTGTTGTTTTATTTGCTATGCTATTTTTTCCGATCAAAGAGGGGCTTATTTTATACCCCCTCTCTCCTGTACAAATTCTTTGGGTCAATTTAGTAGTCGCCATTGGCCTTGCCATCCCTCTTGTTTTTGAAGGCCCTGAGCCCGATATTATGAAAAGGCCTCCCCGTCCCAAAAAAGCCCCTCTCTTATCCCCCTTTCTCCTTATAAAAACCCTTCTTATAGCTGTCATTATGGCTCTTGGAACGGTAGCTCTTTTCTTATGGGAGTATAATACAGAAATACAAAAAGGGATCTTAGAAGAACTTGCCCTCAAAGAGGCCCAAACAGTCGCTGTAACAGCTCTTGTTCTCTTTCAAATCGTCTACCTCTTTAATTGCCGCTCTCTCAAAAAAGGGGTGATGAAGGTACATTTTTTCTCCAATCCCTCCATATTTATCGGGGTTTTGATTTCACTGCTTGCTCAGGGTCTCTTTATTTACACCCCCTTTCTACAGCAAATCTTCGGCTCTTCAAACCTCAATTTTACAGCTTGGCTTCTCCCTATTTGCGTAGCGGTCCTTCTCTTTCCTATTCTCTTTTTAGAGCGTCTTTTCAAAAAATAAAAAGAGCCTTACCAATTGCTCTTTTCGCCAGGCTCTAGAGGAATAAAGGTTGTTGGACATAGGCCGTGTCTTTTCATCGCCTTGTATAAATCGTAAGGCGGCTGCTCTATGTCTTCATCAGCAAGACAAAAGGTCTTCCAGTGCATACCGATGCTAAGCTTTGCTTGGACATCGCGGTGGATCTTAACCGCATCATCGGGACTTGCATGTACCGTACGCATAAAGCGCGATGGTGTATAGGCCCCTATCGGACAAAGAGAGAGGTCGATGCCTTTAAAAGCCTTTCCGATCTTTTTAAAATCGTACTCATTATATGCCGTATCACCGACAAAGTAGGCTTTTTTACTCTCTTTATTGCGATAGATTGCCTCTAAAACACACCCCATCCAGAGAGAGGTGTCTGCATCGAATAAGCCACGACCTGAATGGTGCTGGGCAGGTACGCCGGTCACTCGAAGCGTGATCTTTTTATCAGGCATGTTATAGCTTTTACTCTCCCACCAATCTAACTCAGAGACGCGAGTAATACCGCGGCGTGTAAACCAAGCCTTTACCCCCTTGGGAACAACCCACTCGATAGAGGGAAAGTGGCTATGTAAAAGGCGGACACTCTTTTCATCTAAATGGTCGTAGTGGTTATGGCTAATCACTACAAAATCAACACTGTCTAACTCTTCTATGGCAATTGGGGGCTGATGACGTCTTTTGGGTCCAACAAAAGAGATAGGAGAGCAGCGCTCACTCCAAATAGGATCGGTTAAAATAGAGACCCCCTCTATCTGGAGAAGAAAGGTGCAGTGGTTAATCCAAGTAACGATTGGCTTAGATGGGTCTAAATCAATCTCCTGAGCCGGATAGATAAAATTTGCGGGCGGCTTGGCTATAGGCAAAATGTCATCGTAGTAGCCGGTAATCCACAAGAGAAAGTCTTTGGCTCCCCTACGTATCTCTTGGATATAGGGATTGGAATACCGTTTTTTCTTTGTCATAAGGCCTCTTGCAAGCCTTATTAATCAAACTCACGGTATTTCAGAGAAGTTTTTATTTTCTAATTTTAGTGTATTGGTTATTAGAAAGTTAGAAAGCTGCATCGGCCCGGGCGAGAGATAACCATCCTCTAGCTTCCAATTTTCTCTCTCTTTTTTGAATTTTTGGAAGACCGGCCCCCCTAGATCGACAAGACTTTTTTTGATAACAGCCTGAACCCTGCCCTTACGCTCTTCTTGTCCCATAAGCAATCTAAGAGGTACCCCTTGCATACGCCAGGTAGATGGCGAGCCAGCAAGCCCTTTTACAGAAGCCATAGTAGAGCTTCTCTTATCCCGAATTAGAAGAGCCGATACACACCCAAGCTCGTAGCTGTATGTCGTGTCAAAAAGAGAAGGAGTTGCACATCTACCTTCATACCCAAAGAAGTGGTGGAGAGGGTTAAAGCTAACCTCTGATTTTTTTTCTTTAAGGCGTTTCTCTACCATAAGGCTTAAGAGTTTTTCTGTTTCAATCTTAGAGACTTGCACATTACCATGAGGATCGCGCTCAAAGAGCAGCATCCTTTGAAAATCCTCCGGTAGACTTTGTAGTAGAGTTAAACTCTCTTTGCTTAAATCTTTTTTGTCCCCGCCCTTAGCCTCTAGGCGACTAAGCTCTTGTAAAAGCACCTTTATTTCAAAAATAGCTTCGATAAGTCCCTCTGGCAAAAGGATAACCGCATAGTTTTTGCCCCTTTTAGCGCGCATCTCCAAAAGCTCTACCACCTCTTCCACAACCTCTTTAAGAGTGAGTTTCTTATTTAACACCTCTTCACTAATGTAGGTAAGATTAGGATGGGTCATAAGGGCGCACTCTAAAGCGATGTGGGAGGCTGTTCTCCCCATAAGCCTGATAAAGTGGGTGTATTTTAAAGAGGAGATGGCATCTTTAGAGATGTTTCCGATCAGCTCACCATAAACGCGTGTTGCTGTATCAAAGCCAAAAGAGGTTTCGATATAAGCACTCTTAAGATCGCCATCGATCGTTTTAGGAACACCTACGATTGTGCATCTATTGTTTGCTTTTTCTAGATGGGTAGCGAGATGATAAGCGTTAGTATTGGTATCATCGCCGCCAATAAAAACAAGGCCATCTAGCTTTAGAGTCTCTATTGCACTTAGAGCTTTTGCATAGTCGGCTTCTGTTTCAAGCTTTGTCCGGCCGGTACCGAGTAAATCAAAGCCGCCCTGCTTTTGATGTTTTTCAATATCTGAGAGCTCTATCTTTTTTGCGCGATTCTCTAAAAGACCAAAAGGGCCGCCTAAAAAGCCTATAAGCTCGCTATCAGGATGGATTTTTTTTAGGGTATGATAAAGACCCGCTAGGACGTCATTGCCGCCGCTAGCAGGGCCTCCAGAAAACAGAACACCAACCTTAAGAGATTGACTCAGAATCTTTTTCGTTGCAGGAGAGGCGAGAAAAATATCGCCACTCTCTACCCACTCTATCTGTATTCCTTCCATGAATACAGCTTATTCTGAGTCTTTATTTTCCGTCTCGTCTTTTGTATCGTCCTTCTTTTTCTTACCTTTAGACTTTTTCTTCGTCTCTTTAGGTGGTGGTAAAAGAGGGATTTCTGATTCGTCTCTAAAAGTGAGCTCCTCATCTGAAACGGGCTTCGCACCACATTCGCAAACACAAGCCGCATGTGTCACAGTAAAAGCCTCATAACCGTCTAACTTAATATTGATATTTACGGTTGAAAAGACTGGACAGCCGCGCGCAAGGCATGCTTCTTGGCAGTACGACTCGTGTGCTCTAGCTGTAAAAAATAGAGGCTGTAGATCACCAAATATGCCATCTAAAGAGCTATTTTTACAGGCGCAAACGATATCTTTCATCTCTTTTTCATGCTTTTCCCCGTCTATGGTAAAAGATACCACACCAGGTAAAAGCTGTGTTGTGTATTCCCCAAGGCCGCTTAGGTCTTCTGCGAGGGCCTCGGATACTTCCTCTGAGAAGGTAAGGATAACTATAATTTTTTTATTCATAAGTTTAGTATAAAAGGCGGACAAAATTAGACCGTAAGCGACTTAGAATGAGAGAGCGCTTGTAATAGGGTTTGAAAAAATCGCCCCTATAGAATACAATAAGTTGTCTTCTAAAACGTTACGTAACAGGAACCCCTAGTGCATAGTAAATTTATTTTTATAACAGGTGGTGTTCTCTCTTCCTTAGGAAAGGGAATAACCTCTGCCTCTCTTGCTCTTCTTTTAGAAGGTAAAGGGCTTAAAGTAGCCCTCATGAAATTAGATCCGTACCTAAACTTAGATCCAGGTACGATGAACCCTTTCCAGCACGGCGAAGTGTATGTAACAGATGATGGCGCTGAAGCTGACTTAGATTTAGGCCATTACTACAGATTTTCTAACTCTCCCCTTTCGAAAGCCTCCACAACGACCTCAGGCCAAATTTATGATGAAGTCTTAAAAAAAGAGCGCCATGGCGATTACCTGGGGGCCACCGTACAGGTTATCCCTCATATCACCGATGAGATCAAAAGACGTATCCTTGCCTGTGCGACACAAGAAAAAGATATCGATGTCACAATTGTAGAAATTGGGGGGACGGTTGGTGATATAGAGTCGCAGCCCTTTTTAGAAGCTATCCGTCAATTTCGTCATGAATCACCAAGAAACTGCCTTAATATCCACCTGACCTACGTTCCATACATAGACCATGCAGGGGAAGTAAAGACCAAACCAACGCAACATTCGGTACAGAAGCTACAGCAAACCGGCATTTTTCCAGATATGATCCTCTGCCGCTGCAAAGAGCCTTTGGGCGATGATATCAAAGCTAAAATTGGCCTCTTCTGTAGCGTGCCTAAAAAAGCCGTTATCGAAGTAGTAAACGTGACAAACTCCATCTATGAAGTTCCGATCCTTTTACAAGAGGCTGGCCTTGATGTTACGATCTCCGAACTCCTTGGTCTTTCGCAAAAACGCAGCCAGTTAAACGATTGGCAAGAGATGCTAACGACTCTTTTAGAAGCAAAAGAGCGCGTATCGATCGCGATTGTCGGTAAATACTTAACCCATAAAGATGCCTATAAATCGGTCTTTGAATCCCTCTCGCACGCGGGTATCGGAAACAAAGCTATCGTAGACATAGTCTGTATCGATGCGGATAAGATCGTAGATAAAAAAGATTTTTATGAAAAAGTGGCCGGTTGCCATGGCGTATTAGTGCCAGGTGGCTTTGGTGAGCGTGGCTGGATAGGCAAGCTTATTGCTGTACAATACTGTCGTGAAGAAAAAGTCCCTTATTTCGGTATCTGCCTTGGCATGCAAGCCCTATCCGTAGAGTTTGCGCAAAACGTCTTAGGTTTCGAGAGTGCAAACTCTACAGAGATAGATCCAGAGACAAGAGCCCCTATTATCTCTCTTTTATCTGAGCAGAGAAAGGTAGTAAATCTTGGTGGCACCATGCGTCTTGGCGCTTACCCCTGTACATTAGACACCTCATCAAAAACCTATGCAGCTTATGGCAAAAAAGAGATCTCTGAAAGACACCGCCATCGCTATGAGTTTAACAACGAATACCAAGAGATCTGTCAGAAGAAAGGATTAAAGATCATTGGGACTTACACGCCTTTCAATCTTGTAGAAGCGATAGAAATAGAAAACCACCCTTGGATGGTTGGTGTCCAGTTCCACCCAGAGTTTAAATCTAAACCTACCTCGCCCCACCCACTCTTTAAAGCTTTCGTGGAAGCATCTATCGCCTTTAAACGGGAGCCAAAAGAGGCTCTGGTGTAATGACCACATTTATCGGTCTCGATTTTGGGTTGAAAAAAATTGGTGTTGCCAAAGCGCACTCTTCTTTAAGAGTCGCTTTGCCCCTTACTCAAATTATAGCCTCTCCTAAACCAGAGACAACCGTAACCCTTCTACTAAAGCACCTTAAAGATTATGGTCCTATCGAAGCTTTTGTGATAGGCTTTCCCCTACTCCTTTCGGGCGAAGAGGGGGAGATGTGCCAAAAAGTGCGTGCCTTTGCCTCTCTTTTAGAGGGGATGAGCCAAATACCCGTTATCTTATTTGATGAGCGTCTAACTTCCAAGCAAGCAGAAACCCTTCTTTTAGAGCGAGAGATGAATCGAAAAAAAAGAGCTGCCTACAGCGACGTGACAAGTGCAACTCTCATCTTGCAAAGCTACCTCGAATCTACTAGTCTAAAGTAGTATGGATACTTTTTACAATATGCAAAGCGACCAAGTTGTCGTTAACAGGCTCTCTATTAACCCCTTAAAAGAGACCGATCAAAGAGATACACCAAGCCCGTGTATCCTTGTCATCTTTGGCGCCTCGGGCGACTTAACCGGCAGAAAACTGATTCCAGCTATCTATAATTTAATGAAAGATGGCCAACTCCCTCCCCACTTCGCCTGTGTAGGTGTCGCTCGAAGAGAGAAGAATCGAGAAGCTTTTTGTACGGAGATGCAAGAGCATATCCAAAAGTTCTCTAGAACCAAGGCAACAACTGCTGATTTAGAGGCCTTTACCGAGAAGCTTTACTATTATAAGGGTGATTTTCAAGAAGATACGCTTTACCCAGAGCTCGATAAATTTTTACAAGAGCTCGATAAAAAGCACGGTACTAAAGGCAATCGCCTCTTTTACCTATCGACACCCCCCTCCTCCTTTACTCCTATCATTGAAAAGCTAAAGAAGTATCGCCTCGTGTACGATATCTCTGAAACCCGGTTTTCAAGAGTCATTATAGAGAAGCCCTTTGGCCATGACAACAAAAGCGCTCTTCTCTTACAAAATGAGCTCAGTAAAAACCTCTCAGAAAATCAAATCTATCGTATCGACCACTACCTTGGTAAAGAGACAGTCCAAAACCTCTTGGTCTTTCGCTTTAGTAACTCTCTCTTTGAAGGGGTGTGGAATAATCGTTACGTAGACAACTTACAAATCTCTGTGGCTGAAAGTATCGGTATTGAAGGGCGAGGTAATTTCTTTGAAGGCCAAGGGCTTTTAAGAGACATTGTCCAGAACCACTTGATGCAACTCTTATCTCTTGTAGCCATGGAGCCACCTACAAACCTCTCAGCGGAGGCGATCCGCGATGAAAAGGTAAAAGTTCTCCAGTCGCTACAACGCTTTAATGAAGAGCAGATTGAAAACTTTGCTGTCCGGGGTCAATATAAAGAGGGCTTTATCGATGGCGAGCCTGTTATCGCTTACCGCTCTGAGCCTCACGTGAAAAAAGATTCGCAAATAGAGACCTTTGCAGCTATTCGTTTACAGATAGAAAACTGGCGCTGGGCCGGTGTTCCCATCTATATTCGCGCAGGCAAGCGTCTACCGAAACGCTCTACAGAGATCGTTGTCACCTTTAAAAGAACACCGAATATCCTCTTTCACAAGCATGACAAAAATAATGCCCCGAACCAAGTGATATTCCGGATACAGCCGAATGAAGGGATCTCTATGAAGTTTAATAGTAAAGTCCCTGGCTCGACAAATTTGATCCAACCAGTTAACATGGACTTTCAATACGCAAACTACTTTGGTAAAGCTGTTCCCGAAGCGTATGAGCGCCTCATTTATGATGCGATTTTAGGCGATGGGACCCTCTTTGCTCGGGTCGATGAGTCCTTAAGCTCATGGGAATTTTTAACACCTATTTTACAGTCGTGGGCCTCTCGCCCCTTAGAAGAGGAAGATTTTTATCCATCGGGTACCTGGGGTCCAACAAGTGTTGATTACCTTTTACGAAGAGAGCACAAAAACTGGAAGCCTCTATGACAAAAACAGAGATGTACATACAGCCAAAAGAGATTCTAAAAGAACTCTCCTCCCTATCTGAAAAGCTTAAAGGTACCAATCTTGTACGGGCAACCCTCTTTAATCTCGTGATCTACTCTAAAAAAGATAGCCGCGAGGCGTACTTTAGAAAGATTGCCGAGACAACTATTAAAAAATTTCCCTGTCGCGTTATCTTCATTACAGAGGAAGATCGCTCTGAAGAGAGCTTCTTAAAGACTTACGTAACAGAGCTCCGTCCTGAAGAAGAGAGCTCTATCTTCTGCGATATGATCCACTTTGAAGTTTGTGGAAAGCACAGAGAACGTATCCCTTTTGTGGTACTACCCCACCTTCTCTCTGACCGCCCGGTTTATCTATTACGCGGTGATGATCCTATCACACAAGACCCTCTTCTTCTTAAATTAGAAGAGATCGCAACGCGCACTATATTTGATTCAGAGGGAACTAAAAACTTTACAGCCTTTGCCAAGATTTTACTTACGCTGCAAGAGAGTGTTCATATCGATACCGGTGACCTAAACTGGGCCAGAACAACCTCTTTTCGAACGCTCTTCTCTGAGATCTTTAATAGTAAAGAGAAGCTTGCCTCTCTACTCCAGGTTAAAGAGATTGAAATTACCTATAATAAGATAAATCATGAGATCCCAGCGCTCTACTTCCAAGCGTGGCTTGCAAGCCGCCTCTCTTGGGAATTTCAACATAGAGTGGGTGAAACTTTCTCTTACCTCTCTCGTAAAAGCCCCATCACTGTAAGACTTGCCGCCTCTCTCCAAGAGAATTTGCCACCTGGCAGACTTCTCTCCGTATTGTGTAAGGTCTCTGAAGAGGAGAAGATCTACTTCACAGTAAATCCTAAAGAGATGGACTCTATCTCTGTGCAGTATACAAGTAAAACCTCTTGCGAATTGCCCTTTCTCTATAAACTGCCAAAAGAGCATCTAAACCCCTCCCTTGTCCATGAGATCTATAACGTCGGGACTTCCGCTACTTTTTTAGAGGCGCTTAAACTCTTAGCAAAGACTCTATGATCAAAACCTTTGATGCCCGAAGAGGGATTGCTTTATTTAATTCAGAAGAGGAGGCTATTGTCTTTTCTGTAGAGCACTGGATAAAGCTTGCTAAAAAGGCCATAGATACAAAAGGCGCTTTTTTTGTAGCCCTCTCCGGTGGTTCTACACCGAAGCAGATTTTCTCTAAGTTTACCCCCGATATGCTAGATTGGAGCCGTGTCTTTCTCTTTTGGAGCGATGAAAGAAATGCACCGCCAACCGACAAAGAGAGTAATTACAAGATGGCTCTAGATGCAGGCTTTGGTAAACTTCCTATTCCTAAAGAGCAAATTTTCCGGATGCATGCAGAGGATCACATAGAGGAGAATGCAAAAGCCTATGAAAAGACCATCTCCAAAATTCTCCAAGGAAGGCCTTTCGACCTTATCATGCTCGGCATGGGTGATGATGGCCATACAGCATCCCTTTTTCCAGATACAGAGGCTCTCTTAATAGAAGATAGACTTGTTGTTGCAAATTACGTCCCCTCAAAAGAGACCACGCGGATGACCTTTACCTTTCCCCTTATAAATAAAGCCCTACATACGGTCTTTTATGTCCTTGGCAAGAGTAAAGCCGAAGCTGTTTTAGAAGTCTTTTCTGATAAAAGAGGCAAATACCCAGCCTCTCACGTTGGCACCCCTAGCCATCCCTCTCTTTGGATTCTAGATAAGGAAGCTTCTTCCATGTTGAATATGTGCAACTTATAGCTATATTACGACATTTTATATAATGCTCTTAGCAATTTAAAGGGAGCGTTATGAGCAGTATTAAAATTTCTGTCGGGAGCTTTGATGATAGAACTGGAGGGCTTTTAATAGATCTAGATACGGACTCTGAGGGATTTTATCTCTCCCTATCCCTTACAGATATTCGAACCCAAACTAATCTTTTGGGCCCGCTACCAAATCCAAACGTCCAAAGTGGCACTATTGCTGTTCCTGCAACTAGCCCATATCTACCGGGAGGCCCTTATAAAATGGGTTTTATTATCCAAAATAAAGCTGATAAACCTTACGCCACCATCGAATTTGATGCGATTATCAGTAACATGGGCCAAGTTGTGCTGCAAGGTCTTAGCAAAGCAACTTTTGATAACGCCTCTATTGTTGCTATCGGTCCCTTAGGTTTTACACTAATAACGAAACCACAAGCAAATCTTAACCATCCCAAAAAGTTATCTTCACATTAAATATATTCAAATATATGCATAAAACTTTGAAATAAAAGTTTATATAAGTTATTCTATCTCCGGTTTTTTTAGGAGATGATGATGAAAAAATATACGCTGTTTGTTTCATTAGTTTGCAGTTCTATTTTCGCTGTAGAAACTAATAAAGAGAGTAAAATTGCCTACGCTAAAGAGGTGCTCTCTAATTTAGATGAAACGGTTGCCAAATACGTAGCAATGCTAGAGGTCCCAGGCGCTGTTGTCGGTGTTGTCGTAGAGGGAGAAGTTGTTTTTGCAAAGCCCTACGGCTCTCGCAACGTAGAGAAACATCTACCTACTACTACAAAGACTCTCTTTCCAATCGGCTCCATAACAAAGGGCTTTACAAGCTTTTTACTTGGTACTTTAGTAGATGACAACATTTTGCAGTGGGATGATTTGATCATCGATCATATCCCCTCCTTCAGATTAGAAGATCCCTATACAACACAAGAAGTTACCATAAAGGATTATCTTACACACGTATCTGGCTATCCTAAAAATGATCCCCTTTGGTTTAATTTAAACCTCTCTCGAAAAGAGCTCATTCGCAAACTACGCTATTTAACCCCTGCCTTTTCTTTCCGCAGCCAATTTCATTACCAAAATATAGGGTACGCTGTAGCAGCATACGCTGCCGAACAAGCAACACAAAAGAGTTATGAAGAGCTTTTACAAGAAAGAGTCTTACAACCCTTAGGCCTTCACTCTACCACAGCCTCTATTGAACAGTTTCAAAAAAATGACGACTACGCTCTTGGATATCGTGGCTTTAAAGCAAAAGATGTACGTCCAAGCTACCTTGTCAATCCTCATACTATCGCTGCCGGTGGCGGCTTAATCTCTAATTTAGAGGATATGCTTACTTGGACTAGAGGACTTTTGAATTACGGTAATAATCTCGTAGAGAGACGCACATGGCATGAGATCTTTACGCCACATGTCACCTCCAACATTACGTCAGGCTTTAATTTAGAAGAGTATATTCCGATGGAATCGTACGGGCTTGGTTGGTTTTTAGTTCCTTACCGCGGCTATTTTATGGCCTTTCATGGTGGTAATATCGAAGGCTACTCCAGCAATATCGTTCTCTTTCCTAGAGATAATATCGGTATCGTAGTTTTAACAAATAAAAACTTCTCACCACTACCTTACCTTATAGCGACTACCTTTGCCGATAAACTCCTTGGCCTTCCAGAGATAGATTGGGCGGCTAAATGCAACTTTGTCTTTGAAGCCTACACTAAAGAAGAGCTTGCAACGCATCAAGCCAAGGGCAATGAGAATCGTGTTTTAAACACAACTCCTACACACGCTCTTATTGACTATGAAGGCTCCTACACTCATCCAGCCTTTGGAAAAATGGTTGTCCATAAGAAGAATAATGGCCTTACTCTTACCTACAACAACATTACTATGAATTTAAACCATTGGCATTACAATGTGTTTGAGATAGCAAACGACTGCCCCTATTCTATCCTTGTCGGTCTTAAATTTTCCTTCCATCAAAATGTCTATGGTGATATCTCTTCTATAGAAGTTCCCTTAGAACCTATGAGTGACGATCTTATGTTTGAAAAAGAAAAAGACTCTTCTTTAAATGATCCAAACTACCTAGATCAGTTTGCAGGCACCTATAGCTATTACGGTTTTTCGGTTCCCATCGAACGCAGAGATGAGAAGCTTGTTGTAAAAGCCTCTTGGGGACAGCCCGAATACACCTTAATTCCTGAAAAATTTGGCCTCTTTAAAGTGGTAAATCAGGAAGGCTATCTTGTCCAATTCCTTATGGATGATAACAGTAGAGTTACAGCTGTGCAAGTCACACAAGGGACTACCTCTTATATAGCAATACGTCACTAAGTCTTTATTCCTTATGCTGAAGTGGTTCAAAGTCTGAGCCACTTCAACCTATCTAAGCATAAATTTCTCCCCTGCTACAATTACTATAGAAAAAGAAAAATAATAAAAAGAAATAAATTACTCTTTTTCGATAGGAAACACAATGTTTAGCCCTTTTGGTATGGGTGGCATGTTAAGCCCACTTCTTGGTGGTAGTAGTAACGGCAGCAGCCCTTTAGGTGGAGTTGTTGACTCGCTTAGCAACCTACCCTTGGTAGGACCTTTGGTCAACAACCTTGCCAATATGGCATCAAACCTTCCGATTGTTGGCGATACAGTAAAATCTCTTATAGGAAAACCAACCCCGACTGAAACACCCGCAGCAACTACAGCACCTCCGGTGACAGCTCCGCCCCCTGCTTACCCAACCGATTTCTATCCTCCCCTTCCTCCTTTACCACCAGCTCCCCCACCAACCACCCCATCTACCCTTACAAACGATCAACTCTTCCAACTAAAGCAATTAAACTACCGCATGGGTGTACTTTTATCGCAATACAACTGCGGCTCCTGCATGAACTGTAATAGCTCGAATATATTCGATCTTTGCATGCAAAGTGTAAATATTATTAAAACGAAAAACCTCTACTAAGAGAAGACGTATGGCATTTTTACTACCTCTATTAGGATCGGCAGCCGGAGCAATAGGATCAGGAGCAGCAGCATTGGGGTCTGGGGCAGCGGCAGCTTTAGGATCAGGAGCGGCAGCAGCGGGTGTAGGTGCCGCGGCTGGAGCAGCAGAAGGCGGCCTTCTAGCAGGACTTGGCCAGACTCTTCTATCCTCAGGAGCTTCTGCGGCCGCATTTACGCTTGTTCCACAACTCTTAACTCCCACACCAGACCCTTCACAAGACCCTTATGCAGTAGGCTATACCGATCCTTATGCAGCAGGATATGCTGACCCGTATGCGGGAGGATATAGTGACCCGTATGCAGCAGGTGGTTATGGTGCAGATCCGTACAGTACAGGCAGCTATGCAGATCCTTACGCAGCAAGTAGCTATCCTACATCCTATGCTGGAACATCTAGCGCTTCAACTGGCCTCTCTAACGACCAACTACAAGGCTTGGATTTCTTTACCTATCAGAATCTTCTTTTACTCTGCGCTTCTTGTGATTCTCAGGGCTGCAACTGTAACGCTTCTCTTATTTTGGATAACTGCGTAAAAAGTATAAATCTTATTAAAAATCAAACAGGGTTTTAGGTAATAACATGGGCATGTTCGACTTTCTGAAAGAGTTACCAATCATAGGAGATGTAGTAGACACTGTTGCGAATGTAGCCGGAAGCATTCCTATCGTAGGTGGCCTTACTAATATGCTGGTCTCGCCAGACAAACCACAAACAGCAGTCGCTCAACCTGCTGCTGTAGCACCAGCAGCCGCAGTTCCAGCAGCAGCTTATCCGACCGACCCTTATGCCGGAAGTTATGGTGGCTACAGCGATCCATATGGCGGAGCCTATGGCAGTGATCCGTATGGTAGTTACAGCGATCCCTATGCAGCAATGGCTGCAGTATCTCCTGCACCTGCACCTTTTTATCTAGATAGCATTGTTTTACCTTCAAGGCCAATCGATCCATGTGCTTTAGAGCGTCTAGAGCATTACTACGCAGCTATCGTAAAAATCCTACAATCTCCCTACGCTGCAAACTTTGAAGAGCTACTACTTGCTTACCTCTATAAGTGCGTAGATATTCTCTCGGATTATTGCTAACGCTTTTGAGACGCACCTCTCTGTGTGCGTCTCAAAAAAACACTCTACTTATCGGAGCAGCGTGTAATCTCTACCTTACTTCGATTTTGAAATAAGAGCTTCGCCATCTCCTTTATATTCTCTTTTGTAACCATCCGATCGATCTCTTTATTGTGCTCATCATCAAATAAAAGCGGGAGATCCCAAAGAATGAGATCTTGATAAGCCCCAACCCAGCCGCGGTTATATTGGTAAGTTTTTTTAGCATCTGCCTTTAAAAGAGAAACAATTGTGTTTAGCTCTTGATCCGTAATCTCTTCAGTCAAAAGGTTCTCTATCTCTTTTTGTAGAGCCTCCTGCAGGAGAGCTTCCTTTCCCTCTTCACATGTGAAATGAAAGTAAAAAAGAAGATCGCGATAATCTGGATAGAGAGGAAAATCAGCCATAGCATGACAGCTGTAACTCTCTCCCATCTCTAAACGAAACTTAGCTAAAAGTCGCTCTTCTAGAAGGAGAGAGAGCCCCTCTAATGGATAGAGAAAGGCCTTTGGTGCCATGTTGAAATCTGTAACCCCATACACAACATAGTTTAAGCAAGGAGCCTCTATACCAACATGAATTGTTTCTCGTCGATCCTCCTTAGGGAATGAATAATCTGGAAGCTTATAAGTCTCTTTCTCTACCTCCTTCACCTCGCCATTAAGATAGGCTAAAAGAAGAGGCTTTACCTCTTCGACAGAAAAATCCCCTACAATCACAAGCGTGTAGTCTGAAGGGCTAGAAAAAAGTTTTTGTAAAGCCTTCTCTACATCTTCAACCACTACCCTTTCTTTGCTGACATCTTCGTAAAAAGGATTGGAAGAAAAGAGGATCTCTCGAACTTTTTCTTTAAAGACAAATAAAGGGTTATTACGCTCTTGCTTCAAAGCTTCATCTGTACGAATAATAAGATTTTCTAAGGCATCTTGGTCTCTCTCTTTTGCCTGAAAGGTTGCTAAAAATAAGCGGCAATAATCCTCAAAATACTTTGCACTCCCAGTTAATCTTACCTTTCTTAAATTCGGAAAGACCGAGATGCTATAAGAGATATTACGCTCCTGTAAATATCTAGAAAGAGCCTCGCCATTTAAATTACCAACCCCTTTAAGAATTTTGTAATCGTTTGCTAAAGAGAGCGCCTTATAATCTTCCTTAGAAAAAAGCGTCTTCCCCCCGGGAGCAAAGGCCAAAAAAACCACCTGATCTTTTTCTAGATTAGTCGGCTGCAAGATAACTCTAAGGCCATTATTTAGAGACAATACTGTATAACCAGAGCCCTCTTTAGTCTCTAGATAAGGAAAATCTCTCTTATCGATTGCAACTTCTAAGTCCTCAAATAGAGCCTCCTCCTCTTTCTCGATCACTATATTCTCTAACGCAGCTAGAGACTCTTCTACCATCTCTTCCGAAAGAGCCCCCTTTTTAGAGGCTGTAAAAAATATATGAAACGCCTCAAAAGGAAAATTCTCCTCTGCAAAGAGGCGTATATCTTCTGGAGTAATCTCCTCTAAAATCTCTTGCATAGCCAAATTTATCTCTCTTCCTCGATAAAAGGGTCTACCCTCTAAGAAATTGTCAATATAACGATCCGCAAACTCTTCATGCTCGCGTCTTCCTTCATTCCTCTCTTTTCTTGAAAAAGACTCTCTATAAGCCGCTATGAGATTGGCAACTTCTTCCTCTGAAGGACCAATTTGGCGCATTTTTTCAATCTCTTTATAAACCCCTTTAAGGGCATCTAAGGGTCTATCTTCAAAGTAGCTAGCTCCTAAAAAGAGGGTTTGATACCCCTCTGCAAAATCAACCGAACCTATACCTGCCCCTAAAAAAGGTGGAGGATTTTTTCGAGAAGCCTTCTCTAAGCGAGCCTCTATACAATCCTGTAAAAGGCTCTCCATAAGACCATATTTTACCCCATCTCTAGTAAGATTTTTTGCATAATACCTCTCTTCCAAAAGGTATAAAGCGATCGTATGAAAGGGTATCTCTCGATCGATAAAGCCTTTAACCACTCTCTCTTTTGGAAGATCGATCTTATACGAGGGCTCTTCTATCTCTTCTTTACTCGCCTCTAAGTAGCTAAAATGGCTCTCTATATAACTCTCGACCTCTCTCACATCAAAATCACCAACAACTATAAGAGCCATACGCTCTGGGCGATACATTCTCTCATAAAAACCTCTTATAGTGGCGACATCAGCGGTCATTATAACTTCTTTAAGCCCAATAGGCATCCTCTCGTTATAGAGGGAATCCTTACAAAAAGTGCGGTAAAATTCCTTAGAGAGTCTTGTGTTTACGTTTTTTGAAAGGTTGTACTCATCCATTACAATCTTACGCTCTTTAGCAATGATCTCTGGATCGAGCGTTAAGCGGCCTGCCATATCTCCTAAAATAAAAAGACCGCGCTCTAAAACCTCTTTAGTGGCGTTTGGCAAATCTAATTCATAAGTGGTATGGCCAAAGGTTGTATGAGCGTTTGTATCGGCACCAAATTTAGCTCCTATGCTCTCTAGATAACGGATCATCTCCCAATCCTTTACATTTTTAGAGCCATGAAAACACATATGCTCTAAAAAATGGGCAATTCCTCTCTCCTCTTCTTCTTCATGTAAAGAGCCAGCTTTGATGACCAATCGAATGACAGCACTCTCTTTAGGAAAACTATTTTTTTGAACGTAGTAGGTAAGCCCGTTAGGTAATTTACCAACAACCGCTCTATCCTCTAAAGGAAAGCTCTCCTCAGCCCTAAGGACAAAGGCTATAGAAATAAAAAAGACAACAAAACCAAACTTTTTTCTCATAAAGAGCTCCTTTTAAATGAAAAAGCAGAATAACAGCTTTCAATCTTATTGCAGATAAAAAACAGAGTTTTATAGAGCTAAGGGTATGAGCGGGCTTTATTTACTAAATATTATACAGTTTTGCGCGGCTTTGAATGAAAATTTATATAAAATGATTACAGCCTTTTTTGTAATCTCCCTCTACGGAGAGGGTTACACATCGAGCACGCTAGCCTATGTAGGAGCTCTGGCTCTCTTGCCATTTCTTTTGTTCTCTACTCCTGGCGGCATTTTAGCGGATAGATACAGTAAAACTAAGATCACCCAAGCAACACGGATCGCCTCTTTCATTATTGTTTTACTCGGGACCCTCTTTTTCTTCCTACAATCGATCTCAGGAACCTATCTTTGCCTTTTCCTGCTCTCAGCTGTAGAGGCGCTTTTTGGCCCCTCTAAATACGGCATTCTACCGGAGATTTATCCACCTGAGAAGATCCTCTACGCCAATAGCGTTATCGCCTCTTTTACTTTCTTTGGAATCCTGATCGGCACGGCTTTAGCCTCTTTCTTTATCACCTTCTCCTGGGCTTTTCTTACCTTAACCCTGCTTGCTCTCTTGCAACTTGTTTTAAGCTTTTTCTTACCAACCACAACCCCCCTTCTCGTTCAGAAAAAAGAGATCTTTCACTACCAAGAGCTTTGGCTCTCTCTAAAAGAGATGAAGGCAATTGAAGCTCTTTTACCCTCTACCTTAGCCTTTGCCTATTTTCTCTTTATCGGCGCCTTTTTACAGCTAAACATGATCCCCTTTTCTCTAGAGACGCTTAATATCTCCATGCAAGATGGTGGCTATCTCTTTCTTTTAAGCTCTATCGGTATGGGTCTTGGCTCTTTTTTCTCACACCGCTTCTCTAAAGAAAAAATCCCCCTAACAACAACTCCCTTCTTAGGCTGGGGGATCTCGCTTTCTCTTCTTGGTCTTGTTCTATTCCCAAAGCCTCTTTTTCTAACCATATTTTGGCTCTTCGCCCTCGGGATCTTAGGAGGCCTTTTCCTTGTCCCTTTAGAGGCTTACATCCTTATTGCCAGCCCCGCCCCTACTCGCGGCCGAAACTTTAGCACAGCCAATTTTTTAAGCTTCCTATTTGCCGTTTTAGGAGCCGTAGCTCTCTATCTCTTAAATGATTTACTTGGCCTCTCAGCCAGGCTCTCCTTTCTTCTTATCGCAGCGGTTAACGCCCTTTTTATGCTGTTCTTTAGAAGATCTCTATAACGCTTCTCAATTTTCTAGGCTCTAATCCTCTCACTTGCTACTCTTGTAGGGAAAAATTCTGCCCTTAAAGGATTAACATGACAGCTATTGGCAATATGACATCTCATTTCCTTAATACATGGGGGGAGCCAATTGCCCGTGCTGTTATTAGCACAGCTACGGAAGATTCAAAAGCGGGCCGCGTTGCCAGAAATATACTTCTTGTAGGCGGCGGTATTTGCGCTTTAGTTAGAAGCTTTAGAAGAAAAGAGGCGGAAACTACTCTACCCCAAAAAGCTTCAAGTGTAGCTTTAAAAGTTCTTTCTGTTGTTGCCATAGCTTATGGCTCCTACAGAATCGTGGAAGAGCTCCAAGAACCAGAACTTCCACCCGAGGCTGCTTTTGTCCCCTATTTTGACCCATCTACCGTTAGAGTTGTTCACTGCCAAGACCGAGAAGCTTTACTAGAGCCTTTTAGTAACTGCACAGCCACGCGCACCCTCGTTCAAGAATTAGGTGAGAGGGGTCCTTTTACTATCTCTTGCAAAGCGCCGGAAGGAAAACCAAGATCGTATGTTGATCTTGAAAATCGAGTTTCCTATATTTCTGAAGAAAAGATAGGCCGTGTATTGCATGGGTTAATCTCTCTTATTAACAGAGAGACTCTACAGAGGGGGATAGACACTATGTGCTATTTACCACCGAATGAGTATGCAGCCGTCGCAGAAGAGACTGAACATGAATTAATTACAGCTATTAACGTTGTAACAAAAATGTGCATAGACGAGAGAGCTTGGCCTGGCGTAGCCCTACCAAAAGATAGTAGTAGTGATTGTAGAGACTGTTTCAGAAAAGATTACTACTCGCTCTGGTATTATCTTTGCGAGCACAGGAGAGCGATGTAGCATGATAGAAGAGCTTATTGAAAAAGTTGGCATCCCCTACATCAAACGCCACATCTTTTTGTGTGCAGACCAAACAAACCCTAAGTGCTGCCAAAAAGAGGTTGGGCTCGCTTCGTGGGATTATTTAAAGAATCGTCTGAAAGAACTACACCTTAGCGAACAAGGGGGCATTTATCGCTCTAAAGTTAACTGCCTTCGCCTTTGTACAAAGGGGCCTTTAGCTGTTGTCTACCCAGAAGGCGTTTGGTATCACTCTTGCACCCCCGAAGTATTAGAGCGCATCATCCAAGAGCATCTTATCGGTGGCGTACCTGTTGTAGAATATCTTCTCTACCAGCACGCCTAGACCCTTCTTCATCCTAGAGGGATTTTAGGAAAGGTTGTGATACGAATGATGACAAAGACTTCCGTCCCATGGATCTCTGACGGCATGTTTTGGAGCGGGAAAAAGAGCTTATCGTGTCTTACCTGGATATTTCGAATAAACTGGTCATCCTCTAGAAGGCAATAAAAGGGACTCTCGCCTTCTAGGGGCTCCTCTTTTCGAATTTCATTGCTGTTTTGCGGCATGCGTAGACCATCCAGGAGAACCTTTAGGAGGTTATCAATATCCCCTGTTGGATAGTTATGCTTACAGCAAGGCTCCATATGACTTAAAATAGTGAGATCTAAATCGACCACCTTTTGACACTGCTTTGTAACAAGAGGCAGAAAGGTAAAGGGGCCTACTTTACGAATTTTCTTCTCACAAAAGCCGATCTCTTCGGACATATTGTAGCTATCGAGATAGCAATGAACGCGCTTTAATTGCGAGAGAAAGTTGCGTCTATATTCGAACTTCTGCTTTGTATGACCTCTAGTCGAGACCTTACCTTGGTATTTGAGATAAAACTGCATATCTATAAATAAATTTTTTATTATTATTTAATTATAGAATACCAATTTAAGACTTAATTAGCGTGTGCGTTTTTGCAAGCATAGACTTATGCTTTTAAAACCGTGTTAGATAAAAAGCCGCTCTTTTAACGAAAAGCAAACTCTACTTTTGTTTCTACACGAGAGATAGACTCATGTTCAGGAAATATGGTCGTTGTTGTTATGGTTCCATACTTGTAATCATCTGATTCGACTGCATCCATACTAGAATACAACTTAGCTATATATGTGCCAGTAACGATAACTCTACCTGGCGTTTCCTCTCTTGTAACCCGAAGAACCCACCCCCCCTTCTCTTGCTTTAACACCACTTCCTCAAAACCCGGACGCTCTTTTATTTTTGCCTGTGCCCATCCTTGTGCTATTTGTGTAAGAAAAGCGGGTAGTTTTTTGCTAACAGTTGCATCAAGGCCTTGTGTAATCTCTGCAAGAGCCACATTATGACCCTGTATATCTGCTTTATGAGTCTCTGTGTTGATATAAACAATATCCCCAATGTATCTTGTAACTCTGTGAATATCTTGTTCGAGTTGAGATGCGGCCTTTTCTGCATCGATTGTATGAAGATCGGTTCCAAAAGTAAAATCCCCCTCTACAGAATCGCATTCTCCTCCTATTTCTCTTACAGTTGCTACGGAAGTTGGAGAAGACCCATCATCAGAGCTCCCTCTTAAAACTGAAGCTGCCTCAGAAATTCGACCATCGCTTGGACCCTTTACCGCAACTAGGCGCGATAAGCATGATCCAAGGCCACCCCAATGTTTTTGAGGAGTCACTTTACAACCGGCACCTTTCGCACCCATACCGCAAAATGCTCTTAAACTATCCATAAACCCCACAATACCTTATTATTATAGAGTTAATTATTGACGCGAATTGAGCTTGTAAAATATTTAATACGCTCAAAATCAACATTTTACGGAATTTTTCACTATAAATATTAGAAAACCTAAAGCGCAGGCTTTTTAAACCGGCCCCTGATTGCTAAGCTTAGGCTCTCTCTTTAGCCAGCTGTCCGAGCGAAAGCGTTTAAAGCAAGAGCGCACCAAACTCCAAACTCTTATGAAGCGGTCGGAGTAATTGCTAGCCACAAACGTAGGAATTAGCTGCGTAAGAGTTATTAAATGCATCTCTATATAGATCCTTTGAACTAACGCTCATCACAACATTAAATTTACAGTAATACAATATTATAATTTAATTTGTTTATAAATAAAATATAAAGATTACTTTAATCTAAAGTTAAAATAATTACATGAATAAATAGCGGTAAAGAAGACTTCCTAAGAGCCCTCCTACAATCGGACCACAAAGAGGAACCCAGGCATAGTGCCAATTCGAATCTCTAAAAGAGTAAAGAAGCGAATGAGCCAAGCGAGGCGCAAGATCCCTTGCAGGATTTATCGCATAACCGGTAGGCCCTCCTAAAGAGATACCAATACCAAAAACCGCAAGACCTATCAAAAGAGGTGCAAAACCTATGGGAAGGTCGTTATGAACATTAATGATGCCCAGAACAGAGAAGACAAGAGCAAAGGTTGCTATTACCTCTGTTATAAAGTTCCAAAAGGGGTAATCTACCGCTGGCTCTGTACAAAAAGTCATCCGACGTAAAGCCGTATCACCCTCTAATCGATAGTGCGGATAGTAAGTACAATAGACAGCTAAAGCTCCCAAAAAGGCCCCAAGAAACTGTCCAACTAGATACATCGGTACCTCTTGCCAGCTTAATTTGCCGATAGTCGCAAAAGCAAGTGTTACAGCTGGATTTACATGCGCATCACTAAGCCAACCGCAAACGTAAACAGCTAAAGCAACCGCTACTCCCCAACCTGCCGTAATAACAATCCAACCACTTCCTCTACCCTTTGACTCTCTAAGTAGCACATTGGCAACGGCTCCATTACCAAATAGTATCAAAAGAAACGTGCCGATGCACTCACCTAGCAAAACTTTCATACCCTCTCCTATCTCTCTAAAAACTTAAACAAAGAAAAAAGGGCTAATTTTAGCAAGGCTGTTTTATAAAAAGGAAGGGACTGGCCAAATACATCTAGGGAGCGCAGCTAAAATTTCAGAAGAACTTACACGCTTAATGCCCGATCTATGGAAAGAGATGACAGAAAAAACACTCACTTACACAGCCCGCTATTTACCCGAAAAGAGTTGGCGGAGTAATTAGATGCAGCGGGCAAACCCCTCTTGCGCCACCATAAAAACGCTATTTGGAACACAAGATCGAAAATAGGCAAAGCCGATTCTTGCATCACGAGCGGTATATAGCACTTGTGTTAACTCTTGTCTAACTTAAGGACAAGTGCCCGTAGTCGTTCCGGTTTCAGTTATTTCGCCGATATTGCCTTGTGGAGGATTAATAGTAAAACTGCCGCTTGTCATCGTCAAATTATAAGCATTCGCTGTTGGATAAGCCGTATTGTTATTTAATTGCATACATATATCGCCACCCTGAGCCGTTGCGGTTACAGGTGAAGAGTTGAGAGCTGTAAATTGATTTCCATTAACCTGCCAATAACCAGAACCACTATTTGCTATAAGATTATATCCACCTCCTATCGTCATGACATTGTTGGATAGGTTCATAGTATGTGTCGCCCCACCTAGATCTATTGTAACACCATAAGCATCACCGTTAAAGGTATTGTCGGTAAAATTTGTCGTTATAGGACCTGTTGCATGTAGATATAAATAGACCGCACTACCGCTTGATCCTCCAAACCCTGCTGCCGTGATAACATTTTCTGTTGCATTAACAGTGCCTTCTGTTATTGAACCAAAAGAGTTTACGTTGTAGTAAAGAGCCTGACTACCTGCTGCTGTCAGAGTGTTATTATTGATTGTCGCATTGATCGATCCTATGTTGTGCTCGATTTCGATAGGCGTAAATCCCGAAATTGTATTGCCATACATCGAAAGATTATTAGTCGATTCGTTAATAATACGGTAGTCTACTCCTGTCGCTGTTGCATTCACGATGTTATTATTAAACGCAATATCGAGATTATAAGGAACAGAAGGGCTCTGGTAAACATAAAGCCCTATATAGGAATTAATTATGTTGCCATCGATATTTAAAGAAGAGCTTGTAGGCGTGTCTTGTAAATTCCAATAAAAGGCATAAGTGTCATATAAAGCAGAAATCGTGTTGTCATTTACAGAAACATTAACCGATCCTGCTCCTTGATCCATCTCGATTGCATTATTTCCGGCAGAAAGAGTATTTTTACTTATTGTAAGGGTATGAATATTGGCATCAGAGGCTACCCTAGAGTGTATGTTAACCCCATAGTCTAATCCCTTTAAATCGTTATCTGTAATGTCGGCCGTTAGGTTTCCATCGATCTGATTCAAATAGATATTATCATTATCATCAGAGATTAACGTATTACCATTGATAGTAAGCGTTGCCGTTGTACTTCCTGTATTTACATCGATCTCGAAGGTAGGCTCACTTGTTGCCAAAAGATGGTTTTTACTGAGATCTATTGTGGCTCTCCCTGTCTGAGCCACCCACACCGATTGGTAATAAGTTGTCATCTTATTTTTGTTTATATTTGCCGTGATAGAGGTCTCTCCACCTGTGCTATTAATATAAACACCATTAGAGGCTGTATTAAAAGTGTTATCATTTAGGACAGCAACGATCGAGCTCGTATCGCTTAAATCGACTTCTACAGCATTGTTACGAGTTGTAGCTGTGCAATAGCTTATATTCAGATTACCTTCTGCTGCATTTGATAAAGCCCACTGTATGGCAGCGTTACTGCCTCCTGAGGAACTAAATATCGTATTGGAGACATTGGCAATAAGGCTTCCAGAATTATTTTCTAAGAGTATTCCATTAGTTGCTTGGTTGATATTGCAGCTCGATACTGTAAGAGTACCTGATAGACCACTTGCGTTAATTCCTATAGCGCCTGGAGCATTAGCTGCCGTTAAGGTTGCATTCAGAACGGTAAGATTATTTATATCTGTAGCTGTAATACAATCGTTTGAGCCTTGGTTTTGAAGGAAGAGTCCTGCTATTTCATTTCCATTCGCTACAGTAACAACCGATCCTATTGGATTTGTTAGAATAGGCGTGATGATAACGCCATTGTATGTACTATTAGATTGTTTAGCTATTGTGACAGATCCTAAAGATGTAGACAGCGTTTGCGTAACTCCACTACCCCACAGCTTTTGATAGTTTTTAAGTGTTATACCCTGATCTAACCCCGTTGTTGTTCCATCTCCTGGAAAAATGTAGATAATATCATATGGGTTAGAGTTTGCTTCTGCTGTTGTAAGCGAATGATAAGGACTCTCAAAAGTACCTAGAGACGAGCTTGTATTGTCTACAAAGATAAATTCATAAGCCAAGCCTGTAGCGGGGTTTATAGCAGAAGATTTTGTATGCTTGTTATCTACAGGAATGATTTCAAAACGGTCAACAGGCTGATAACTTCTCTTGCTGAGAACTATAGAAGTACCACAGGTGCTATGGTGTTGTTTAGAAACCCTTTTTTTTGCTCCAAAGGAAAAGCTTAAACCTACTTGCCCTTGTCCAATCCATTTGAACAAGTGATCATATGAAACATTCGCATCGAGTTTTAAATAATCGATCTGAATAGATCCTCTTGCTTGACCACCCCATGTCGAAGTCCCTTTGCCAGTAAGATAGTAAGGCCCTGCTGCAAAATAGAGAGGAACAGCTTTCCAGTAGTCTATATGAGCTGCCGCTTCACCATTAAAGCCTCCTAAAGCGTACTCATACTTTTGTCTTAGGATCGCTGTATTTCCCTCGAATCTTTCAAACGCAAGACCGTAATTAGAGCTTTGCTTTTTACCTACCGGTAGATAACCATTTATGCGAAAATCCCACACGCATCCTAAAGATTCTAAGCCTAGAGCTACTTGGTTATAATTTTGATGCTTTGTATTGCGGTAGTCATAGTAGGTGTTGATACCCCAAACTCTATCGCTTGCAAGATAACGCACCCCAGCGCCTGCGTTGACGGCCGGCTTGCCATTGTTAAAAACGTGTCCTCGTATATCCAAAAAAGGAACCCACTCCATCTCTCCATTATATAAAGAGAAAAAGCCTTCAAGTGTTGTATATCCCCGACTATAACCAATACCCTTAGGTTCTATATGTCTTGCTGTAACTCTATAAGGACGGTAGCCTTCTTCACACGATGTTGATGAACTTGAACTGCGATATATATGCGCATCCACATGGCTAGCGATAAAAAAATTAAGACTGCCTGCTACTAGGCCCGCTTTGAGAAAATTCATATACACTTCCTTTTTTATATCATAATGAAAAATTTACTCAATAAATACAAGCGCATCTTCATTTATCCGAAGGATGCGAGAAAACTCAGTCCTTCAGGTTAGATCACTCTAGGTATCCCTAAAACAGTATTCAAAATACATAATAACTGCTACATACTAGAAGCAGGGTCGATCTTTAGTAACTTAGCCCCTAGTTTGTGATATGCGTTATACTCTTAAACAATTAGTTTTATCCTTTATAGTTTTGCTAAGCACACAGGCTCATGCCGAACAAGTAGGCCTTTCACAGGAAAAATCAACCAAATATTTTCCTGAAGATATTTTTCATTGCTATTTTGAAGGGAATACAAAAGCTCCTCTTGTCATCTCTCCTCGGTTGGAAGAGAGTGTTGATATCATTGCTTGGGCCAAGCAAAATCAAAGTAAAATCGCAAAAGCTATCCAAGAATTTGGCGCTATTGTTTTTAGCGGATTTAATCTAACTAAAGATGATTTTTTTACAGCTTTTGAAGCTGTTACTGGATTGAAGCCTGCAGGCTATAAAGGAGATGCTCCTCGAAAAAAAGTTGGCGAAAACACCTATGAGTCAACCGCAGTAGCAAAAGGGCATGCTATTCCCCTACACCAAGAGGTCTCTATTGGATCTCGTGACGATATGCCTCAGTATATCTCTTTTTTTTGCGTGATTCCACCAAAGGAAGGGACTGGTCAAACACAGGTAGGGAATGCCGCTAAAATTTCAGAAGAAATTGCACGGTTAATGCCTGATCTATGGAAAGAGATGACAGAAAAAACGCTCACTTATACAGCCCGCTATTTACCCGAAAAGAGCTTACGGGCTAAGTGGATTCAGCGGGTAAACCCCTCTCACGCCACTATAAAAACCCTATTTGGAACAGAAGATCGAAAAGAGGTGGAAGCGAGATGTCAAAACGAAGGGTTAACTTATGCATGGGATGGCGATTGGTTAGTTGTCTCACGTAAGGGGGTCCCCGCCACTATTACCGTAAATGGCAAAGCTTTGTTTTGTAATCAAATTCACCTAGAACGGTTAAACCCCAAACTCTGCGGTGGATGGCTTCCTTATATTTGCGCCAAAGCTTTTGTATACCCCTCAAAACGGGTCCTACAATTTGATGTCCAATTTGATGATGGCACCCCGATTAGCGTTAAAGACGCAAGCACTCTTTTGACGATTCTTGAAAAACACCAAGAAGGCCGCAATTGGAAAAAAGGTGATTTGATGGTGTTAGATAATGCAACAACCCTACACGCAAAAACGGTTCATAGCGGTGAAAGAAAGATCCAAGTTGCCATGGCAGGATCCGTTAAAAGCCGAGTGCTCCTAGATTAAAAGCCTATCGAATCTCTCCTATTAGAGAGATGGGAGCTTTTTTCTAAGCACTATCTGTTTTTCACTCTGGTAACCCGAGCGAAAATCTAGCTGGTCAAAGATGTACATACCATCTTTAGACTTTACATGGACGCGTTTGGTCATAAAATAAGCAAGGTACAAGTCAAAATTATCAAACACCTCTCCGTAAGATTCGACTTTTCCTTCTTCGTTCATGGTAAACATATACATAGATTGAGTGGGATCTCCATCATGTATTTCTCCAGCAAACACCGTAATTGAAAATTTAAATGGAAAGTTTTGCACAAATTTGCTGCTTTCATCACAAGCGCTGCCAGAGTTAAATTTGTACGCAGAAATCCCAACGCTTCCAATCACATCCGAGGAGCAAGAGTCCGCAAAAACTTTCAAGATATTCGAAGGCTTTATCTTCGAAAAATCGATTAGAAAGGCATCCCCCTCTCTAGGGGCATCTTTAGTTAAAAGATCTAAGATATTTTCTTCTCTAGGGGCAGGAAGAGCTTTCGGCGCTCCTACTAAAACTCTAGGCTCTTCAGGAGGATTTAAAGAGGAAGCAGGAGGCACTTCTAGAGACCTTGGCACCGGTAATAAAGTAAATCTATAGTGCGATCGAAGCACTAGAAGGGCTAAAAATAGAGAAGCAGCTATGGGAAAAAAAAGAGCGTAAGAGGCAACCTTTAAGGCGGTGACATACCAAAGAGCCTTTCCAGTCTCAAGGCGCGCCTCATTAGCCCTAACAACAACCACTTTTTTACCGCTTAAACCGAAATAATTACTTAAGAGAGAAAAGGCTTTTTCTCCATAGGAGGGATCCTCATAA
>JAFEGE010000095.1 GCA_018240105.1 Verrucomicrobiota bacterium
TGCAGCATCAAGGCGATCTCTTCCGGTTGGAGCCCTTTTATCGCAAATAATTCGGGGCTATAGGGAACGTTATTTGTGAAGAAAAAGCCTGTTAGATCGATAAAATCGGCAAAGGTTTTGATCCGTGTATGGATGAGCGGCATAAGCTTTTCCATAAAAGGATCATTAAAGCCCCACTCCCGAATACGGGTCCATAGGTCGGTCGGCGTAATCGATTGGATAAGATACTGCTGGTTAATCCAGTCGAGCTTCGTTAAATCAAAGACGGCTCCAGAGAGGCCGATACGCTTCACGTCAAAGGAGGCTATGATCTCATCAAGACTATAGATCTCTTTGTTGTTAGGCATACTGTAGCCCATAAGCGTTAAAAAGTTTCGAAACGCCTCAGGCAGATAACCAGAGTCTTTATAGTAAAAAGCAGAGACCGGGTTTTTTCTCTTCGATAGTTTTTTACCATCTTTGCCAAGAAGAAGAGGCATGTGCATAAAGACAGGCGGCTCCCAGCCAAAGGCTTCGTAGAGAAGAATGTGCTTTGGCGTAGAGCTAATCCACTCATCACCTCTAATAACATGAGAGATACGCATTTCATGGTCATCGACAACGTTTGCTAGGTGATAGGTTGGAAAATGATCTGATTTTAAAAGGACCTGATCATCGATATCAGCACAAGGGGCAGAGATACGGCCTTTAACCGCATCTTCAAAGACAACCTCACCTGTAAGAGGAACTTTAAGGCGTATTACGTAAGGTTTACCAGCTTTTTCAAAGGCCTCTACCTCTTCATCGCTTAAGTTGCGATGGCGTCTGTCGTAGCCAAGGCGGGCGCCGGTTGCTTCCTGTACCATGCGCATCTCAGAGAGCTCTTTGGGTGTAGTAAAGCATTTATAAGCCTTTTTAGCCTTTAAAAGGCCATAGCAGGCTTCTCTATAAATCTCTGTTCTTTCAGATTGTCTATAAGGGCCGTAGGGACCTCCGACATCAGGGCCTTCATCCCATTCGATGCCAAGCCATCTAAGGGAGTCAAAGGTGACAGTTTCGTATGCAGCACGGCTTCGAGCCTGGTCTGTATCTTCGATTCGAAGGAGGAATTTACCTCCGTGGTGGCGGGCAAAAATTAAGTTAAATAATGCCATATATAGCGTTCCCACGTGGGGATAGCCTGTTGGCGAAGGGGCAATACGCGTGCGCACTTCCATAGAATACTCGTATGTTAATTCCTAGATGCCGGAATTATAGAAGAAAAAAGCTATTTTCCCTAAGCAAAAACAGTACTAACGCACGGTATCTGGATAGAGGGCAATCAGCTCTTTCATGATATTCATCGTCTCTTCCAGCTGTAGATCATTTTGACCGACGAGGCTAAGATCCAATTCATACTTATCGATATCACGGACTTCTCTAAGAAAATTTTGATAGTTAGGGTTGTTTTCGATCCTCTGCAAAGAGTGTTTTTCTAAGGAAGGTTGGATATTTTCAAGAAAAGAGAGCTTTTTCTGGGCATTTTTCTCCATCGTTTTTTTAAGGCGGAGGCGGTAGAGATGGTGCACATCTGAGAGATCATCCTCAAATTGCGGGGTGATCATGTCGTTTTGGAGGGGATATTTGGAGAATTTCTCCCCGATTTCTAGGTAGGAGAGGTAGCCAGGTACCTCGATATCGGTTGCCACACCAACTAGTTGGGGGCTACGGCCGCCCACAGTATAATAAATACCGCGGGTTACTTTATATTCGCCTTGTGGATTTACTTTATCGGGGTTTGTGCCTTCTAAAGTAAAGGTTTGATAAGAGCCCTTCCCATAAGAGGTTTCACCTACTATAAGAGCTCGCCCCCAATCGGATAAGGAGAGAGCTACGATTTCGGAGGCGGAGGCGCTAGCGCGGTTGATAAGGATGATAAGAGGGCCTCCATAGGTAGGCTCCTCATTAAGGACCCGAAGGCGCTGGTATTGTCCTGTGCAATCTTTAATGGTCGCGATCACCCCTTTTTGTAAAAACATGCCAGAGACGTTGACCGCTTGTGGTAAAAGACCACCTGAGTTGTTTCGTAGGTCTAAGACGATCCCTAAAAGCTTGTATTTCGCCTTTAAATCCTCTATAGCGAGGCGAATGTCTTCGGAGGAGGAGTGTGTTGGATCTTGGTAAAAAGAGTGCAAAGAGATGTGTCCTATCACGCCATCGCCATAGGGCTCTACTTTTACTTCATAGCGGCGCTCTGTTAAAACAACCTCATCGCGCTCTATGACGATATCAAACTTCTCTTGGGTTTTATCGACCTCTCGGAGTATCGTAAGGATCACTTTAGAGCCTTTTGTGCCTCTTATAAGCTCTACAGCTTCGCTAAGGTCCATCCCGATGACAGCTTCATGGTTAACCGCAATGATCTTATCGCCAACTTTTAGCTCTTTAGAGCGGCTGGCCGGGCCTCCTTCCACAATATTCACAATGCTAAGGCCGTTTAGATCATCTCTTAGCTGAGCGCCTATGCCAAAGAGCCTTTGTTGGACTTGGATAAGAAATTGCCGTGCCTCTGCGGGGGTAAAGTACATAGTGTGAGTGTCAAGTGCAAACGACATAGACTTAAGGAAATAGGTGTACATCTGCTTCTTTTGTTCTGCTTTCGAGTTCGCAATCAGCTCTTTTTCGCGATTCATCCTTCTTTTATCGATCCGTTGAAAGAAGAGCTCGCTCTCTTCGTTAGAGGCTAACTGGCGGGCTGCCTTATCTTGGAGCGATTTAATCTGAACGATCTTATGGGCTAGATCCTGTGAGGTTTTTGCCCATCCAGACTCATGGATCTCTTTAGCGGTAACGTTTTCGATGAGGTCATTTTTTTTAACCCTGGCTTCCAAGGAGTTACGTCTTTCTATGGCTTTGATCATAAGGTTGTAAATCTCCTCAAATTGGGAGAATTTTTGAGCCTTATACTCGGTGGTGATGAGAGTAAGAGTCTCTGGGGTGGGGAAAAGGTAGCTTTCGATCTCTTCTTCAATAAAATAGGTTTTTAGAGGATCTAGCTCCTCTAAAAAATTTACAAGGGCCCTTTCGGCAATTTCTGCATTAAAACTTTTGTAACGAGCATGGGCTTTTAAGATCTCTTCAGTCTTTGTGTAGACCTCATAGGGGGTGATATTGATAGGGGGGGTAATCGAAAATACATAAGATCTTGATAATAAAATAATTATAAAAAACAGAACTTTTTTTAGCCGCATGGCGCTCTACCTTTTTTCAAATAGTGCAGTGTACTAAAATCGTATTAACATGCGGGAGAACTTTTTTCTAGAGTTTTGCACTTATAATTTAAAATAATTATTTAAATATCCGACTTTTTTTGCTTTTTTTTCAAAAAAGGCCCATTTTCTTTGCCTTCCAGCGTTTTTTTATTGCTATCAACTCATTATTTATGTAACAATAAATTATCAAAAAAGGGCAATAGATCGAAAAAACCGAAAGATAGGCATTAATTTGACCGATCTTTCGATGAGAGGAGGAAGTACCAATGGATAATAAAGAAGACGTTTCTCATAAAGTAGGGGAACGACCTTACGACGCTCAAAAAAGGCGGGTCGTATCCATTACGGAAGCCGCTCGAATTAACAATGTGACGAGACAAGCAATCTATGTTGCCATTAAACAAAAAAAGCTGAAAGCGTATAAAGATGCGACGCGCTGGACTATTGATCTTCATGATCTAGAAGAGTACCGTCTGCAAAAGTATTCACGCTCCAGATCAACTTTTAATGGTGAATTGCTATTTGACAATGATAAGGGTTTTTATTCTGTTAACCAAGTCGCAAAAATGCTAGGTGTCCCAGCTCAAAAAATTTATTATGCAACACGTATCGGTATGCTTAAAGCTACCCGTCGTGGTGCTGCTTGGGTCATCCACGTAGAAGATGTGAAGGGTTATCAAGAGAAATACCTAAGCAAAAAGATTGTTTCTCAAGAACATTCATCAGCGGTGATGTAGTAGATAGTCAAAGTCATGGAAGGAGCGCACAAGTTTTTTAGCGCTCCTATCTATCCATGACCCCATATAAGCTATACTTTTCTTAAGGTTAGCTTCATAAAATCGTATAAGCGTTCCATAAGATATTAAAATAGTCACTTGCTATAGTTGCAAGCTTTCAAATTTAGCCAAATTCTCAGCTATACCGAGAGTAATGCAAGAATCGGGATATGGCAAAGAGGTACCTTGCATTTGAAATAGGCGAAGGCAGTACTTAAGTCACTTGTTCTATTATTTGGAAATCACGAACGTGAAGCTGGATTGATGATTTATTGAGATAGACATTGATTTGGGGGGTAAAAGCAATAAGCAGCTTTAGATTCTTTTTCATAAGAGAGGCATGCCTGTGGGCCATATTAAAGCCGATACCTTCTAAGAAGCGATCGTTCTCTTCCAGGGAGAGTTTTAGATGTTTACGGCCGACGATCTTGGGAGGAAGAACTTGCTTTGCAATGGTAAAGAGAATGACCTGCGGGTTTTCTGTGCCGTATGGCTCTAAAAGGCTTAGCGATTCTAAAAATTCAAAGGTGAGATCCCGAAAGGAGACTTTTGCATCCAGGTAGAGTTTAGGCGAGATATCCTGGTCTTTTAGACTGTCATTTGCCTCTTTAATAAAACGGCTTTTAAATTCTGGGATGTTCTGTACATTAATTGTTAAACCAGCGGCGTAATCATGGCCTCCAAAATTTAACAAAAGAGAGGCGTTTTCTTTAAGAACGTCTAACACAGGAAACTCTGGTATCGTACGGATCGAGCCTTTGCCGATCTCACCATCTTTTGTTAAAATGATGGTTGGACGATTATACTGTTTAGCAAGGCGGGCTGCAATAATAGCGATGACTCCAGAGTGCCATTTTTCGGAGTCGAGTACGATGGCCTTTTCTTCTAAAATAGAGGGATTCTTTTGCAGAAATTTTTCTACATCTTCTGAATCACGACGCTCTATTTTTTGACGCTCTTGGTTAAGGACATCAAGCTCTTTTGCAAGAGTCTCTGCTTCTTGTACCTCGCGCAAAAGTAGTAGCTCTACCCCTTTACGAGGATCGCCGATTCTGCCTAGGCTATTTAAGCGAGGGGCTACTTTAGAGGAGATATCGATAGTGGTAATCTCTTCAGGGTTTACTTCAGAGACGTGGATAAGTTTTAAAAGACCGATTCTTTGCGTCTTTTTTAGCTGTTGTAGGCCGTAACGCACTAAGATTCGGTTTTCACCTGTAAGGGCTCCCATATCAGCAATAGTGCCTAAAGCAACAAGGTCTAGATACCTTTTTAAGTCGATAAGATCAGCCTGTACCTCTCCTGTTGTTACAAGAAAGTTAATCATCGCGTGGGCAAGCTTAAAGGCGACGCCCACACCTGTTAAATCGCGATTAGGGTAGGTGCTATTGTAGAGCTTAGGGTTTAGTGTCGCAACGCAATTAGGGATCTTATCCGTCGGCTCATGGTGATCCGTAATGATGATATCGATCTCTTTTTCTAAGAGCTTTGTTTCATTGGCAGCTGTAATACCGCAGTCCACCGTAATGATAAGAGAGGCATTTTGTTTTTTTGCATAATCGAGCGCATCGTAAATGATCAAATCTCTCTGTATATTACGATTAGGGACGAAAAAAGAGACATTAGCGCCAAGTGTGCGCAAGAAGTCGACTAAAAGTGCTGTGCCTGTAATACCATCGACATCATTGTCACCAAAAATTAAGATCTGCTCTTTATTTTTAAGGGCCTGGTGGATGCGATGGGTTGCCTTATCGATATCTGAAAGAAGATGGGGTGGATGAAGCTGTGGCAGTTTTGCATATAAGAAGTTGTGGACAGTGCTTTTTTTCTTATAGCTCCTAGAGACAAGAACTTGCGCTGTCACTTGATGGATATTAAATTCAAAGACAAACGCCTGCACGAGGGCAGGGTCTTCCTTCGGATATATCCAGATAATTTTTTCGCGCTCTAAGTCTGGGAGCATTTTGTATAAAACCGATATCCACTTATGCGGATTATGTAAATAAGATCTTTAAAAAACAAAACAAAAAATGAGATCTTTTTCCAAATTATGTTTGCGCTCCATTAAAAAAGGGTGGGTTTTCAAGAGAGACTATCTTCCCTTTAGAGGCAGGAGCTGCTTCTATAGAAATTTTCTCATCATCATCTTCCCCATAGGTCTCTCTTTTCTGGAAGAAAATAAGAAGCCCACAAGCAATAAAAAAGGTAGAGAAAGTTCCAACAACAACTCCAATAGCCATTAATAAAGAAAAACCAAAGAGGGTGCTACCACCAAAAGCTACAAGACATAGAAGAACCACAAGCGTTGTTGCCGAAGTAAGGATTGTACGGCTTAAAGTCACGTTTAGAGCATGGTTGACTATATCTTTAAATCTCATGTGTTTCATTAACTTACGATCTTCTCGGATACGATCGAATACAATGATGGTATCGTTAAGAGAGTAGCCAATAATAGTCATAAGGGCTGCTACCGTGTTTAAATCTACTTGTAGGGGAACATGGAGAAGGTGTAAGAAAACTAAGGCGGCAAGAGTGATAAA
>JAFEGE010000096.1 GCA_018240105.1 Verrucomicrobiota bacterium
ACTCGCTTTGTTTGGAAAAATGAACTATTTTTGAGCAGGTTTTCTAAGGAATTTTGAGAGCATATGTGTACATATGGTCGAAAAAATCCTTAAAAAAGATGCCAAAAAAAGGCATTTTAACAAGCAAATGGGGTTTTGAAAGAAATCTATTAGTATTTCTTCTACTCTGCTGGGAAGTAGGAAGCGCAAAGAGTCGGAAATGTCTCAGGCGTGATGAGGCGGGCGCCACGCTTTGCGGCCAAGTAATCCGCATTACCCCGCTCCCAAGAGGGCATCCCCGATTTGCCAAGGACAAAGAAAGGTGGCAGAGTTTTTGGAGGATCGCTTTTGTGGATCCAAATTTGACCGGAGGAGACCGAGAGGTGCTCCATGGCGGTAAGGCCTCCAGAGCGGGTAATGCTTGCATCGGAGCGGTGGAAGAGAGGAGCTATCACATCATCTTCTTGGTAAGGAAGCGGAAGGACGGTCAGCGACCTTGGATAGTCTAAAGTTGTCTCAATCTTACGTAAGATGTGTTCTTGTAGAAGACTCTTAGAGGCTCTTTTGGGGCTGCAAAAGATGAAAAAGAGGTCTCTTCTATTTTTATAGTCTCTCTTTTGGATTTCATTAATAAAGTGGTCTAAATAGCTAAGGATAGCCTCTTCATGGGGATTAGAGCCGAGCATGAGAAGAGAGACCTTATCGGTTGGCTCTATCTTTAGAAAGATGGAGTTCTTCGTGCGCGTGATAGGAAGGCTTCCTAAAGCGATCGCTTTTTGTAAAAGATCGGCCTCATAAGAAGAGATAATCTTTATCTCTAAAGAGAGGGGGCCTTTCTCTTTGGAATCTTTTTGTGCGTACTCTCTAAAAGCCTTGCGTAAAGGAAAGGTTGTATAACAGATCGAATCTTTGGAAAGGTGGCACTGCTCTTGCCAAAAGGAGGTCTCGGTCTCGCCCTCTTCTAAGAGAGGGTGTGTCGTTAAAAGGCGCATGCGCTTACGGTCTTCTAAAGAGAGTTTACGTATCGGTCTAAAGAAGTGTGTCGTATTTTTTGTAGGAAGGTCTGTGACAACTTTTTCAAAAGAGATCTCTTTACCTGTACGCCACTTCACATAGCGGATAGCCTTGATAATAGATTTGGTTGCAAGCGGCTGTGTGTCTATAACAGCATCTATCTCTTCTTCTAAAAATGTGCGCAGAGCTGCACAAAAGATAGGCACGCCTAAAGCAAAATCTAGATATTTTTGTGCACGGCCAAAAAAGTCTAAAGCAGCAGCATTTCCAGAGAGTTGCGCTGTGTCCCAAAGCTTTGTGCAGTAGCCTCCAAAAGGGCCTATCCAATCCAAAAGAAGATCTTTTTGGATGATCTTAGCCCCAGGATAACGCTCTTCGATCTCTTGCCTTTTTACCTTTGCTGCTTGTAGATGGCCCGTACCTCCAGAGGAGGTAAGGATCAAGATACTCTTTAGGGACGAGACAGCAGCTAAAGGTTCAGATACGGCTTCCAGAGAGGCTCCCTAATCCTTCATTGTAAGCAAAAATTCGGTGTTAGAATTTGTTTTCTTAAGCCGCGCTAAGAGAAGATTCATCGCATCTAAAGGCGAGAGATCTGCTAAAGCTTGGCGTAGGATATAAATCTTTTCTAACTCGGTTGGATGGTAGAGAAGCTCCTCTTTTCTTGTACCGCTCTTAATAAGATCGATAGCAGGGAAAATACGGCGATCAGCAAGTCTACGATCAAGGACTAGTTCCATGTTACCAGTACCTTTAAACTCCTCGTAAATGACCTCATCCATCTTAGAGCCGGTATCGATAAGAGCTGTTGCAATGATGGTAAGAGAGCCACCCTCTTCGATATTTCTAGCAGCCCCTAAAAAGCGCTTTGGTTTGTGAAGAGCGTTTGCATCGACACCACCACTTAAGATTCTACCAGAATGGGGTTGTACGGTGTTATAAGCGCGTGCAAGACGTGTTAGAGAGTCTAACAAGATAACGACGTGCTTACCCATTTCGACGAGTCTTTTCGCTTTTTCTATGCACATCTCGGCAACTTGGCAGTGGCGCTCAGGCGGCTCATCAAAGGTAGAGGAGATAACTTCTCCTTTAACCGTGCGCTCCATATCGGTTACTTCTTCCGGGCGCTCATCGATCAAGAGGACCATAAGCTTTACGTCTTTCTCATTTTGCGCAATCGCGTTCGCGATATTTTGCAATAAGACAGTCTTACCGGTCTTTGGTGGGGCAACAATGAGAGAACGCTGGCCTTTACCGATAGGGGAGATAAGGTCCAAAACGCGCATGGAATACCCCTCTTTATTGGTCTCCATTAGCATTCTCTTATTCGGGTGCAGCGGCGTTAAGTTATCAAAAGAGATGCGCTCTTTTAGTTCGCCCGGCGAGAGGTGGTTGATCTGCTCTACTTTTAAAAGAGCAAAGTACTTCTCCTTTTCTTTAGGTGAGCGGATCTCTCCATAGACTTCATCACCCTTTTTAAGACCAAAGCGGCGGATCTGTGCGGGGCTAATGTAGATATCTTCGGCAGATGGAAGGTAGTTGTAGTAAGGTGAGCGTAGGAAGCCAAAGCCGTCTGGGAGAATTTCAAGGGTTCCCTCTCCTACTAAGATTTCGTAGGGACTTGCGCTCTTCTGTTTTACGGTTTCAAAGACCATCTGCGAGCGGCTCATAGAGCCTACGTTCTGTAGACCAATATTGTGAGCGTACTTAGAGAGCTGGTCTATATTCATTCTTTGGAGTTCAGCAATCTTTGTGATCGAGAGCTGTACACCAGGCGGGAGCTGTCTTACAGCTTGCTGCTCAGCTGCAATTTCCTCTTCTTCTGTCGGAAAGTGCATATCTTCTCTAGGAGCTCTATTGTGGGAGTGTTTGTTGTTATTGTGGTGGTGGTGCGGTTTATTATGGTAATGTCTCGTTCTTTGGTGTTGTGGCTTAGCATCCGATCTTGTATCTACCGGTTTTTCATGTTCTGGGACATTCGTTGTTGACATCTCACTACCTTGGTTGTAGCCCCTATTAGGGGGTCTTCTTCTGTTATTCATAAATCTCTGTTACTAAGAATTTCTGTGGCGGCCTCTTCGAGTTCTCTAAGAGAGCCACTATTGTTGATGATAATATCAGACTGTTTTTTCTTTAAACTTTCACTTAGAAATCTAGCGGATCTTTTAGAGTACTCATCTTCGGTAAAGCCGCGGCTCATAAATCTTTTTTTGCAAAGCGCTGGATCGCTATCGACATATACGACGGTATCAAACCAAGAGGCGAAGCCTATTTCAAAGAGAAGGGGGAATTCCACAGCAAAGGCTTTATAAGAGGTAGAGGCCATAGTTTCGTACCGGACTTTGATCTCCTCCAAGACTTTTGGATGGAGGATCGCTTCCAATTTTTCTAACTTTTCTTTGTCTTGAAATACAAGAGAGGCAATTTTTTTGCGATCAATCGTATTGTTTATCAACACATCACCAAAAGCGGTTTTTATCTGCTGTATAATAGAGGGGTCATTAGATAAGAGTTCATGAACAAGGTCATCAGCTTTTATGACATACGCTCCCTGTTTCGCTAGAAAGTCAGACAGTGCGCTTTTGCCACTAGATATTGCGCCAGTTATTGCAATCTTCCTAATCTTAGCACTCCCCCCAATTTTTTCCAAAAGAAATGTCGACCTTTAAAGGAACCTTTAAGGCGATAACACCTTCCATAGCCTTTCGAACCTCTTCTTTAAAAAAATCTTTTTTCTCATCATCGATTTCAAAGATTAATTCATCATGAATTTGTAAAAGAAGTGCATTTTTCGGATAGAGAGGGGCTATCGTTTTATCGATGGCAAGCATAGCCTTTTTTATAATATCAGCTTGGGTTCCTTGTATAGGGGTATTGACTGCAAGGCGAAGGGCTTGGCTCCGTAGCATCCCATTGGAACTGTTAATATCAGGCAAGATACGCTCGCGTCCAAAGAGTGTTACGGCTTTGCCGCTTTTTATAGCATCCTCTTTGCAAGCCTCTAAAAAACCTTTTACTTTTGGGTAGCGCTTGAAATAGGTCTCGATAATCGTACTTGCTTCTCCAAAGGGAACGCCAAGAGAGGCAGAGAGGCCAAAAGGGCCTTGCCCATAAAGAATACCAAAGTTTACGGCCTTAGCGCGAAAGCGCATCTCCTTTGTAACGCTAGAGAGTGGCACATCAAAGACAAGCGCTGCGGTCGCCTCATGGATATCTTCATCATTACAAAAGGCTGCTATAAGGTGGGGATCTTCTGTAAGATGGGCTAAAATACGCAATTCAATTTGTGAGTAGTCAGCCGATAGGAAGGAAGCTGTAGGCATCTCAGGGATAAAGGCTTCTCGTATCCTTTTTCCTTCTGGGCTGCGGACGGGGATGTTTTGTAAATTTGGATCTGTAGAGGAGAGTCTGCCGGTAGCTGTAACCGATTGGTTAAAAGAGGAGTGGATTCTATGTGTTACAGGATTGATCTCTTCTTGCAGTTTGTCGACGTAGGTCGATTTTAATTTATCAAGACTTCTGTAAGTTAAAATTAGATCGATAGCAGGGTGCTCGCCTCGTAAGCTATCTAAAACCTCTGCGCTTGTCGAGTAGCCGGTCTTTGTTTTTTTCATCGCCTTATTTCGGATTGCTAAACGCTCAAATAAGACCTCACCAAGTTGCTTTGGAGAGTTAAGATTAAAGGTTGTGCCTGTCAGATGAAAAATCTCTTTTTCAAGGGCTTCTATTTTCGCGGCAAACTCTTTTGATAAGAGTCTAAGGGTTCTTTGTTCAACAAAGATCCCACGGCGCTCCATCCGGAAGAGGACAGGTAAAAGTGGCATTTCAAGCTCTCTAAAGAGATCCTCTAAATCGCGCTCTTTAAGCTCTTTTTCAAATATTTCCTTTAATCTTAGTGTACAAAAGACATCCTCTGCGCAGTAGGTTGCGATTTGCTCTAGAGGGACCTCTTCCATGGTCAGGCCACTTCCCTTTTTACCAAGAAGGGTTGCGATTGGAATTTTTTGATGATGAAGACGCTCTAAGGAGAGGATATCTAGATTGTGGCGCGCCTCGTGTGCATGCAAAAGATAGGAGGCGATCATGGTGTCAAACGAGATATTGTGTAGTGTGATCCCATGGTTTTTTAAGACATGCATGTCATATTTGATATTATGGCCAATAAAAGAGAGGCTTTTTTTCTCTAAAAACGGGGTAAGCTTGGCTAGAATTTCACTGGGCGACAGTCTGCCATTAAAGGGGATGTAGTAGATCTCATCGATCTTTTCAGCAATGCCGAGACCCACAATTTTTGCCTCTAGAGGCTTTAAAGAGGTCGTCTCCGTATCAAGGCAAAGCTCGCGGGCTCCCTTTAAACGAGAGATCATCTCTTCTAAAGCGCGCATATCCTCTATCAGTTTTGGTGTAAAAGAGAGGCTCTTGGTCGCACTTTCTTCTTGAGGAAGTTCCTTAAGTAGCGTTGTAAAGTGCATTTCGCGATAAAAGGCTGCTAAACCATCCCTATTTGGCGTGCCTATGAGATACTCTCTGATATCGTGAGGTACCTTTACATCTGTTTGGATAGTTGCAAGCTTTTGACTCAAAATGGCATTTTCTTTTTCAAGAAGGATCTTTTCGGCTCTTTTTTTATTCGTAAGAGAGGAGAGATTTTCTAGGAGGTTATTAAGCGAGCCGAACTCTTCTAAAAGTTCTATGGCGGTCTTAGGGCCAAAGCCTGCAATGCCAGGGATATTATCAGAAGTATCACCCATGATGGCTAGATAGTCGATCATCTGCTCTGGGCGGACACCAAATTGGGTGAGAACCCCCTTGCTATCTAAAATCAAGTTCTCTTTAAAATTATTTAGAAGGAAGACGTGTTTAGAGACTAGCTGCGCTAAATCTTTATCGCTTGAGCAAAGATACGTCTCTACCCCATTTTTTTCAGCCCATTTTGCGATTGAACCCATCGTATCATCGGCTTCAACACCAGCGACTTCGATATGGGGAATGCCGGCTAAGTCTAAATACTCTTTAGCAAGCGCGATCTGGGGGAAAAGGTCATCTGCCATTTTAGGGCGATGGCTCTTATAGGCGGGGTAGATAGCTGTGCGCGATTTTTTGTTATCCGGGCCATCGAAGACGCAGATTAGATGGTTTGGCTCAAAATCTTTAATGAGCTTTTGTAGCGATCGGATAAAGCCGTAGAGGGCATTAGTTGCGACCCCCTTTTCATTGCTAAGGCTTCGAATAGCAAAATAGGAGCGGAAAAGATAGTGAACCGCATCGACTACGTAGAGTTTGTTCATCGGTTGTTATCGTAATAATAGAGAGGTTTATTTTCAAAGCGGCCACCAACGGGTAGGCCAAGGAGGAGGCTCTTAGTCTTGTTTGTCCAAAGGCTTAGTTGTCCAGAGATTAAACTACTAATGGCAGACGGTCTTCTTGATAAGCGGATGACTTGGTAGGTCTCTAAAGAGGCACTAGCTGCTAGATTTTTTAAAGTATCTTCATACGTTAAGCTGATTTCATCTATGTAGCCAAGCTCTTTTGCTTTCGTTCCTGCATAGACAGAGGCGCCGTAAATATTTTTTAAACGATCTGTTGTTAAGCCGTGGCTACTTCTGGCATCGTTAACGATATCAACAAAGCGGTCATAGACAACAACTAGCGTGTCTAGAATATCTTGGTAGGCAGGCTCTTTTGTATCAGAATTGTCCCACGGTTCAAAAAGTGGGAGCTTGTCTTTATTCTTGCCGTCAGCAAATGTTTTGGCCATGATGCCGTGTGTCTTCAAAAACTCATAGAAGTTAAAGTTTGGCCCGAACTTGACACCGCATGAGCCGACAATGGCGATAGGGGCAGCAAAGATCTTATCAGCTGCGCAAGCTATATAGTAGCCACCAGAGGCGCAGATATCGGGTGTGAAGGCGTAGATAGGTATGTTTGTTTTTTCTTTAAAGCGTTTAAGTGTGTTGTAAACAAGGTCGCTCTCTGTTGCAGAGCCGCCAGGGGAGCTAATATAGAGCATGATAGCTTTAACTCTATTTTTAAAAATCCCTCTTTTAGCTGCATTTAGATAGCTTTGGATCGATTCGCTTGACATGTGATCTTCTTCACCGATAACGCCTGTGATGTCTAGGCGTAAGATGATAGGGTGCGATTCTGCAAGAAGTTCGGTATTACCTTGCGCATCTGGTAGGATTTCCATTTCGATAGCATCGCTTGGCGTTGTATAGGGTCTGCCAAGTGTTATAAAAATAGCGATTACGATAAAAACGGCGATTAAAATCCCAAGCATTGCAAGGAGCGTATTAAAAAAAGAGCGTATAGCTGAGCTGAAAATAGATTCTCGTACGATTTGCATAGTAAAAAACTCCTTTATCTATTTTCTACGTGGGTTTTCATAGTAAGCACAAGTTCTGCAAGGACGAAGCATCCTAAAGCTAGAAAAGAGGTGTAGACCCAAGATGGGATAGCGACATGCAAAGATAGCAGAAAAAGGGTTGTAAATTGTAAGCCTGTAAAGATCTTCCCGGTAATAAGGGAGTGGTAGTTGTAGCCGCGTAGATTTTGTTTTAAGAGTAAAAAGAGGCCAAAGAGGAAGAGAGCAAGGTCGCGCGACAGCATGGAGAAGACTTCCCATCCACCAAGGCTCTTCTCTGAGAAAAGAATGCCGAGCGCTATAAAGACAAAAAATTTATCCATTAAAGGATCGAGCACAGCGCCAAGGCGTGTTGTGTGTTGGTATCTTCTAGCGACATAGCCGTCGATACAGTCTGTAAGGATCGCTAAAACCACGATAACAGCTCGAATCTCTTCTCGGTCTATGAAGAATAGAAGCGCTAAAGGCAGCCTTAAGAGCGATAAAACATTGGATGGTGTAAACATTAACCGCGATATTTTTTTCTACGTGCACTCCACTTATAACAAATTACCACAATTACCGTCACACTGAAAGCTGCAAAGATGCAAAGATTAATTATTTTTAGGTGTGAGAGCAGGACTTCGTGGTTTTGTCCAAGTCTGTAGAACAAGAAAAAAAAGAGGGTAGACCAGATAATGCATGCAATCCCATCAAAGAGAACAAAGCGCGTAAACGAGATCTTCCACATGCCAGAGAACATAAAGAAACAGTTTCTAACGCCAAACGGGATGAAGCGGGCAATTAGAAAGCTCCAAAATCCCCATTTCCGATAGTAGTGTAAAATTTTTTGCTGTCTCTCATCGGTTAACATCTTTGAAAAGAAGGCAAGTTTTTTTAGAGGGCCAACGGAGAGTCTGCCTATCCAGTAAGCAATCCAGGCAGAGAGAATGCAGCCGAGGGTAAAGAGCCCAAATAGCAAAGGAGCTTGCTCTTCAAAGAGGGTTGCTGAAAGAAAAGCTGTTAAAACAAGAAGAAGATCGATGCTTATAGGGATGCTACAGCCGGCTAAAAGAAGCGAGAAAAAAAGAATCCAAGGAAAGGAGCTCGCGTGAAGAAGAATGAAGTCTGCTAAAGCGTGCATGTCTTAACTCTCTAGCTGGTTGATGGAAGAGGTGAAAGATCCTTTTCTTTTCCGATGATACCATCTTCTGGCGTATGCGTCTCGTTAAAACGTCTGCCTAAAGAGCGAACGGCAACTATCCAGCCAAATATGGTAACAAAGAGAATTCCTGCTACATAAGGGGTGCTCATGGCAATTGTGCCGAAAGAGAGAAGGAGGCATTCGTGTATAAGAGCGCCGCCTGACTTACCGAGGCGAGATCCAACGCCATCGATAGCAGCCTTACCCTTTAGCTTACACTCTTTGCTGAGAGGGATAAAAGCCATCTCTTTTGTCACATCAAAGAAGGAGAACTTACTCGCCCTTGAAAAGCAGTTTTGCATAGAACCAAAGAGAGTCGATAGGAAGAGGGGCGTGACGCCAAAGAAGGCGCTAATTTTTCCTACAAAACTTAAATCTTTAAAGAGCACAAAGAAGAAGAAAAAGATCCCTGTGACAAGAAGTATAACCGGAGTAATATAAGCGCTAACGGTCCAACCAAAGCGACGGACAACCTGACCGCAGAGAAAAACAGAGAAGAGGGTTGAGACAATTCCGATATAGATAAGGACTTTGCCCATATAAATGTTGTAATCTGCTGCGTAAGGGCATAACTGGTGGAGTTGGTCTTTCCAAACAATCTCTATCATATTGAGAGAGATGTTGAACGTAAGGACGATAACGGCGATAGATAAAAGATACTTCGATTTAGCAAGGTAAGCAAAATTTTTGCGAATCCCCATCTTAATAACAGGCTCCTCTTCTTTGTTAGAAGCAACAGGATCCGATGAGAGAGTGCGAGCCAATTTTTTATAGATAAGTATGGAGAGAAGGCCCGAAGCTATAATCACAACTGTGATCATGATAAGGCTGGTCCCCCAGCGATCGCCCCCAAAGGGTATATGCTTATAAAGAAGGTTGCTCGAAAGCAAAATTCCGATCTGTCCCGCCACAACTGTAGCAAGGTTAGCGCCGACGCCTAATATAGCGTAGAATCTTTTCGCTTCGCGTACAGAGGTGACTTCATTAGCAAAGCCCCAAAAAAGGACGCTCATAATGATCGTGCCCCATAGCTCGCTCATCACATAAAAAAGAGTAAAAGTCCAATTGCGGAAGATCGCAACAAGACCATGGAGGCCGAGAGGTAGCTGTGCCTGTACTTTATCAGCAAAGGCGTGTGGGTGTAGGTAGTTCTGTGCAGGGTAGAGAATAAAAGCGAAAACAAAGAAAAAGGAGATAAAACTCCACATCATAATATAAAATATTTTTTCCCTAGAGTAGCGATTAGCAAGTCTTGTAAAAATCAAAGTACTAAGGAAGGCCATAGGCAAGATCGCCCACACCTTTATATAAGGAAGAGCCTCTGCGCCAGAGCCTGGAGCTGTAATCAATAGCGCATCTTTTGCGGCTCTTAGGATGCTATAATTGAATACGATTAAGGAGTAGATGAAAAACATCGGTAAGAATTTTTTCAATTCCCACCTGTGAATTGGCCAGAAAATGGATCTGAAGGTACTGAAACGAGAGATGCCTGCTTGGGTCATACACTAAAGCCTTTTTTTGGCAAATGTCCTTCAGCTTATCTAGGACTACATTATCGAAGATCCCCCATTTATTGTAAAGATCCCCCTGCTTAATAAATCTATATATAGGGAGAGGAAAAGTAAAAAATAAAGAAGCAAGGGTTACTCCTGTAACAAGGGGACCGCATTCTGCAGGCGAAGAGCGCAGCAAAAAAATTGCTGCTATCGCACCGCAGTCCTAGCGCATCCATGCTCAAGAGAGTTCAAACACTCGTTTTTAGCTTCACCAGAATCTTAAAATTTGCACCCGCTGCAGCTTGCCCTATATTCTATAGGGGCGCGCTTTAGCGGCGATTTCATCTGGCGCAAATTATAAGTTCTGCTAAACCTAAAAACGAGTGTTTGAACTCTCTTAAGCATGGAAGACAGCCGGCTTCGTCCCTTGGTGCGATCCTTCATCCTGCATAAGCGGTCAACGGCTACAACCAAAAATGGTTGTAGGGCTAGCAAAAGAGCAAGAGCCGCACTGCGTCGGCTGTTCAATCTTTTATTTTATTTTTATTATTCGAATTTATAGTTTTCTTTTTTGAATTAGAATTACATGTTAAAATAGATAAAAATGTTAATTATATTGTTATGTAAAATTAAATTTTTTAGGAATAAGAATGTTTGTAAGCGATTTGCTAAGGGGCGATATAAAGGCGGGCCTTGGAAAGGTAGAAGAGTGGTCTATAGAGAAGAAGGTGGCTCTTTTAGCTTTAGGCGTGCTTAGTGGAATTGCTTTAGGGGGAGGTGTTGCTGCGGCTATTGTCTTTACGGGAGGGGTTGTAGTTGTCCCGGTTGCCGCTATATATGCTATGGGCGCTTTTGGAGGAGGTTTTTTAGGAGGGCTGGCAGCGGCCTTGTTGGCCTTTAAAAAAACCTCTTCTTTGGTAAGTGGCGAAAAGGTTGTTCCGGCACCTATGCCAGTAGCGCCTTTGATGTTAGAAGTATTGCCGCCACAAGATAGTGGTGCCCTTCCTCCAGCTGTGCAAGTACTACGTTTGCCGCCAACGAGAGTATCTTTGCCTACGCCAAAACCTAGGACGACGCCTCCACATGAGATACCGCGCAAGAGCCCTTTTTGGCAAGGGGTCTTTAAGGAAAGGTTGCAACAACAGCTAGCCACTTATTGGACCCATAAAAAGGAGCATTTAGATGATCTTTATTGGTGTTTAAAAGAGGTGAACATCTGGTTTAAGCAGGCGAGAGATAGTGATATAAGGTGGGCTCATTTTGATTGGTTTGCTTTTCCATGGGATAGCACGAGCCAAGTTCATGGCGGTCGTTTTTTGATTGAATGGGATGACATAGAAGGTTTTGTAAGAAGACATCAGGATGTGCCAAAAATGATTGCAGAAAACGCTGAGCGTTATATTGAGGGTTGGGATAAGGGTAATTACACGCCAGAGGATGTCCGAGTGGCTAAGATGAGGGGCTCTCTTGCGCTATTTGGGCCTTCGGAGAAGCATATACTTCAGACTACTTATTGTGAAGAGGCGCTAAAAAGATTAGAAAGCATTGCTGCTGCGAAATAGAAAGTCAAAGCAAGCTTTGGGTAGGATTATTTTTTACTGAGTTTGTCGAGGGCGGGAAGGGTGCCGAATTCGATAAATTCTAAGGTGGCGCCGCCGCCGGTTGAGATACAGGTCATGCGCTGGTCGAGGTGGAGTTGGTGGACGGCAGAGGCTGAGTCGCCACCGCCTATGATTGTGATCGCTTTGCTTTTAGAGAGGGTCTCTGCGATTTCTTGGGTACCTTTGCGGAAAGGGGGTAGTTCGAAGACGCCAACGGGACCGTTCCAGAAGATTGTTTGAGCATCTTGTAGATATTTTTTCCACTGCTCTATGGTGCGTTTGCCGATGTCGGCGCCGATGAATCCTTTAGGGATGCCATCTTCGATAAGAACTGTTTCCACTTCTGCCTCTGGTGATAGGCTCTCTCCGATAACAATATCGATAGGAAGATGAAGAGTTACATCTTTTGCGCGGCATCTTTTTATAAGCTGCTTTGCGGTTTCAAGGTGTGCAAGGTCTACAAGAGAGTCTCCGACTTCAAATCCTTGTGCTTTAAAAAAGGTAAAGGCCATACCGCCACCAATAAAGAGAGCGCTTACTTTGTCCAAAAGCGCCTCTAAAACCCCTATCTTGGAGCCGATTTTGCTCCCACCGATAATGGCATAGAAGGGGCTTTTCGCCTGTGTCAGGAGATTGTTTAGAATCAAGACCTCTTTTTCCACAAGAAATCCGATAGAGGCCTCTTTATATTTATCTACGATGGCATAGTTTGAGGCGTGTTTGCGGTGGGCAACCGCAAAGGCATCGTCGACATAGATATCGCCAAGTTTTGAGAGACTCTCTACAAAAGAGGGCTGTTTTTCCGGATGCTCTTCCCCTTCGTGAAAGCGTAGATTTTCTAGAAGAAGGATGCCACCAGGAGCTAATCGAGAGGAGAGTCTCTCTACAGCCTCTCCTATACAATCAGGTGCTAAAGTCACCTCTCGCTCTAGAAGAAGCGATAATCTTTTTGCAACTGGAGCTAGAGAGTAAAGGGGATTACGTTTGCCTTCGGGGCGTCCAAGATGGCTCATCAAAATCACAGAGCCCCCATGTTCTAAGATGTAACGAATCGTTGGAAGTGAGGAGCGAATTTTTGTCTCATCTTGGATATTACCAGACCCGTCTAGAGGGACATTGAAATCCACGCGAATGAGAACGCGCCTTCCTTTGATGTGGACATCATGAAGGGTCTTGTAGCGAATCGTGACCATTACATTCTTTCTAGAGTTTTAATGCCTAAAATGTCAAGCCCTCTCTTAATTACAGCAGCTGTAAGATCAAGAAGAAGTAAGCGGCTCTCTTCATCAGAGGAGCCCTCTACTCGGCAATCACGGAAAAAGGCGTGGAACTTTTCTGCAAGGTGGTAAAGATAATCGGTGAGCTTATGGGGCAAAAGGTCATCATAAAAAGTCCAAAGGACTTCATTAAATCGTAAAAGATGGAGCCCTAAAGAGATCTCTGTTGGATGGTGGAGAAGTATTTTTGCCTCTTTATTTACTAAACGGTTTACTTTGCGTTTGATACTTTGAATACGCACATAGGCGTAGAGAATAAAAGCAGCTGTGTTGCCGTCAAATTTTAACATCCGCTCATAGCTAAAGGTGTAGTCTTTAATCCTATTGCAAGAAAGGTCAGCATATTTAACAGCGCCTATTCCTAAAACGGTTGCAGCTTCGTCTAAATTTTCAACATCGCGCCCCTCTAATAAGGCTTTAGCTTCGATGATCGCCTCTTCTAAAAGATCGGTAAGCTTTTCTGTTTCACCGGCTCTTGTTTTAAATTTCTTCTTGTTAGGCGCTAAGACAAGGCCAAAAGGAACGTGATCAAAGCGCACTTTTTCAGGATTGACATACCCGGCAAGTAGAGCTGCTTGATAGACCATCTGAAAATGGAGCGATTGTCCCATGTCGGTTACAACGATAATGCGACGCGCTTTGTCTTCTTTGGTGCGGTAAAAAAAGCCGGCAAGATCTGTTGTGGCGTAGTTGTAGCCACCATCTTTTTTCTGGATGATGAGAGGAAGGGGATTGCCTTCGCTATTTATAAAACCCTCTAGAAAGATACACTTTGCTTCGCCATCTAAGGTGACAAGCCCTTTGTTTTCGCACTCTTTAACAACAAGAGGTAGGTAGGGGCTGTAGAAGGACTCACCTCGCTCTAATATCTTAACATTAAGTAATTTATAAATTGCCTCAAAAGAGCGTCTTGAGATCTTACAAATCTCTTGCCACACTTTTACAGACAAAGGTTCATGCGCCTGTAATTTTGGTACCTCTTCTTGCGCCTCTTTTTTAAAAGAGGGAGAGGTATCAAATTCGAGCTTTGCCTTCTTGTAGATCTGCATCAGCTCTTCTAAGCTGATTTCGGAGAGGTTATCGAGTTTTTCTGGATGAAAGTGCTTGATATAACCGATCAGCATGCCAAACTGTGTGCCAAAATCACCGACGTGATTTAGCCGTAAGACATCAAAACCAAGGAATTCCAAAAGATTTGCGATCGCATCGCCGATAATGGTCGATCGTAAATGGCCGACGTGCATCTCCTTGGCGATGTTTGGCGAGGAGAATTCGCATATGATCCGCTCTTTTGTCTTTGTTTTTGTAACTCCTAGATTTTCTAGATCATCTTTTGCGATATAAGTTAAGGTGTCAGAGATCCAATCGGAATCCACATGAATGTTGATAAAACCAGGCCCTGCAATATCGATTTTTTTGATAGGGGTTGTTAGCTCTAGATTTTCTACAACCTTGCTAGCGATCGCTCTTGGCGCGAGTCCAAGTGAGGCAGCAAGTTTCATCGGGGTTGTACACTGGTAGTCGCCAAAATTTTCTTTGGTAGAAGCCGAGATCTCAATTTCATTTTCTATTGTAAAAGCTTTGTGAAAGGCTTTTTGGAACCGCTCTTGTAAAAGAAGGCGAAGGTCTCTAGACATGGGAGTAAATCTTTTCCTCTGCGATTAAAAAAGCAGCTTCATCTGTCGAAATATTTTCTTTTTTAGCGAGGCTGTAAACATTTTGAAGTCTCGTATAGATTTTGCGCACTTCATCACGAGCTTTTGCAGGAGAGTATCCCTCTTTTCTTAGTTCAAATTGTACGTTTATGACCCCTCCCGCATTGACAACGTAATCAGGCGCATAGAGAATCCCTCGCTCTTTTAAGAGAAGGCCATCGGTTTTTTCTAGAAGCTGGTTATTTGCGCACCCAACAATGGCTCGGCACTGTAGAGTCGGGATAGTTTTTTGATTTAAGATGCCACCGTAAGCCGAGGGAGATAGGATATCGCAAGGGATAGATAGAATCTCATCTTTATCGACAGCTTTAGCTTTAAATCTATCGACAGCTTCAAAAATTTTCTCTTCTCGCACGTCTGTTACAATGAGATGTGCGCCATGCCAAAATAGAATCTCTGCAAGACGCATGCCGACGGCGCCAAGGCCTTGGATCGCGATTGTCTTTCCCTCTATTAAAGGGCTGCCATATATTTCTAAAAGCGTTGCCTCTATGGCTCTTAAAACACCCCATGCTGTAAAAGGGCAAGGATTACCACTGCTGCCTTCTCTTTCTAGACCTACGATGTATGGTGTCTTTTCGGCAACTCGTAATAGCTGGAGAGGCGTAATACCGCTATCTTCTGCGGTGTAGTATCTACCTTCTAATCGGTTGACACATTCGGCGTATGCATGAAGAAGATCTGTGCTAATCGGGCCGTTTGGATCGGCTATAATGACAGCTTTACCACCGCCTAATTCTGCATCAGAGATAGCTGCTTTGTAGGTCATCCCTTTAGATAGCCTGAGGGCATCGTTTAGCGCCGATTCAAAATTTTGGTAGGCACAAATGCGAACCCCTCCAAGGGAGGGTCCTCGTAATGTGCTATGGACAGCTATGACGCCAAGCAAACCCGTAGGTAGGTGTGATATCTTATACACCTCTTCGTAGCCGGGGACGGAAAGTATTTCTAGATTTGGATCCATAAAAAGGAAAAGCATAGCTTTTTATCAAAATGTCGTCTATCCTTCTGAATGATTTATTTTATTAGGTAGCGTCCATGAATAAAACCATGATTCCAGATAGGCTTTTCTCAGAGTTAGAAAATTTTTTGAAAAAGAATCGAAAAGCGGATCTTATCACTACATATCTCTTCTTTTTAGAAAAAAAATATCGCTTAGATCCTGTGGTCTTCATGCGAGAAAAAAAGATTTACCAAAGTGAAGAAGAGCTTATTCGCACGTTAGAAGCTGAAGGTAAGCTGTGGCGTGAGACGGAGATTAAAATCCAAGTCGGACAAGCAAGTGTTAATGACTTAACAAAAAAGATTTACATCTGTCCCTTCTCTGGTAAGGTTTTTGCAGACAATACCCATCCAAATCCACAAGATGCAATCTATGACTGGGTCTCTAAATGTCCAGAGAACACAGAGCGTAAAGATGGCCTTCGTGTAAAAAAATTCTACGTCTCTGAAGATCCAGAGGTAATTAAAAATTATATTAAAAAAGTAAAAGAGCCTCTCAAAAAGATTGTATATACATCTATTGTTACAGGAAAACTCTTCAATAGCAAAGAGGGTGTTGTACAGGACTTTAAAGAAAATCACCTTCGCCATATCCCTATGAAGGATGTCCAGACACAAAACCGCTTTGAGATCCAAGAAGACTTCCTAGCTTTCCTACAGGAGCATTTAGAAGAAAGCAATATCGCAAATTTTGTAGAGACGCTTTCTAAAGAAGAAGTGTTTGCCAAATATATGCAGCGCTGGACCGAAGAGGAAGAAGCTGCCGATGCTGACGAAGAGGTTTAAGGGGTCTTTCGATACCACAGCAGCAAGTGAGACTGAGGAAGTTGGCTTTCAACTGGGTCTTACTCTTAAAGAGGGTGATATAGTCCTCTTAGAGGGAGTGCTCGGCGCTGGAAAGACGACTCTCATAAAAGGAATCGCCAAAGCATTTGGTCTACAAGAGTCGATAATCACGAGCCCAACCTTTGTTCTCATGCACATGTATACAGACACCCTTGTCCATTTTGATCTCTACCGCCTCCAAGCTCTTAAAGAGTTTCAAAAAGCGGGTTTGCATGAATATCTAGGGCCTCCCTATATTACGCTTATCGAGTGGCCCTCTCTCATAAGACCTCTTCTTGGAGCCTCTGTTATAGAGGTTAAGCTTACTTATAAGGGAGAAGATAAAAGAGAGATTCATATCGCATGATCCTTGATTTTCAACATTGTGAGTTTATTACAAGTAGCGACGGCAGACGTTTTCCAAAACAACGCGGCCCGCACCTTGTTCTTTTAGGTCGCTCGAATGTGGGAAAATCTTCCCTTATCAACCATCTTTGTCGTAACAAAAAAATGGCAAAGGTTTCTAATACGCCTGGTAAAACACGCTGCATTAACTTTTTTCACATAGATGAAAAGCTTCTTCTTGTCGATTTACCAGGGTATGGCTATGCTAAAAGAGGCCATGAAGAGAGAGCTAAGTGGGAAGAGATGGTTCGCTCCTACTTGGAAGCTTTTCAGGAAAAAATTATTTTCCTGCAGCTTATCGATGCCAGAGTGGGTGTTACCCCGATCGATCAAGAGGTCGCAGACTGGGCAGAGGCCATTGGAAAAAAGGTGACACGCGTTTTGACAAAAACCGATAAAGTGCCTAAGATCAAGACGGATTTGTTATGCTATACGATCAAAGAAGCGGGCTGTCGGGAGATTCTTATTCGAAAAATACATGCGCTTATAGGAGAAGATGGGACTGCTTAGAAAAGATACCTTTATCTGTTTAGATTGCGAGGCTACAGGCCTTTCTGTAGACGAAGATGAAATCATTGAGATCGCAATTGCGCGCTTTACTTTCGATGAAGTCGTCGAATCTTTTGATAGTTTAGTAGACCCTTTAAGACCGATTCCAGCAGAGTCGACAAATGTCCATCACATTACGGATTCGATGGTAGTCGGTAAACCTAAGATCGAGGAAGTTTTACCGCTTGTTTGCAAGATAGCAGCCAAGCACATAGTAGTCGGCCATAATATCGGCTTTGACCTCAGAATGATTAACAATGCCATTCGCAAAAGAAACCTCTCTTGTCCTATCTTCGATCTTGAAAAATCGATCGACACCCTAAGACTTGCAAGGCTTTATGCAGAGAGCCCTACAAACTCTTTAGAAGACTTAAGAAAGCACTTCAATATCGAAGAAGAGGGGGCCCATCGCGCTATGAATGATGTGGTTGTAAACATAAAAGTGTTTAAGTACCTCTCCTTTAACTTTAAACGCACAGAAGATGTGACAAAGCGCCTTCGTCAGCCGATTCTTATGAAGCTTATGCCGCTCGGTAAACACAAAGGCCGTCCCTTCCATGAAGTGCCAATCGACTATCTTCACTGGGCAAGCCACCAAGATTTTGATGAGGATCTTCTCTTTACTATTAATGAAGAGCGAAGACGTAGGCGCACACAAAAGCCCTTTTCCCAAATGTGCAATCCTTTTTCAGGCCTCTAAATCAAAGGCTTGCAAAATTAGTTGTGAAATATAGCTGCTTGTTATGAATTGGTTTATATAGAACAAGAGGGTTATATGTTAGGTACGATTTTAATCATTATCTTAATCTTGATGCTTATTGGCGCTCTCCCTAATTGGGGTTATAGCCAAAATTGGGGTTACTTTCCAGCAGGGGGACTCGGTATCGCCCTCATTATCATCATCATCCTACTCTTACTTGGTAGAATCTAGAGATAGAAGGGGAGTATCGGGGGAGAGGTTCAAAAGAAACGCCTCTATGATTTAAAAGACTATAAAAGGCCTCGAACGTCACCGGGGCCAAGATTTGGGCTTCGTTTTTTAACTCATCTCCATCGCTAAACTTTTTAAGTTTAGGGGCAAAAATGACGCTGCGCTATTTTAAACTCCGCGCGCTGAGATTGAAATTTCTGGGTCTTTGAAGTAGAAGCGCTATATACCGATTCTTGATCACTCTGGGTATAGTTTTTTGCTACCGTATTTAGCATAATGCATTGAAAAATGCTATTTGCGATGGCATTTTTGCTAAATTCTGCGAACATGTGCCATTTTACCATAGAAAAACGTGTTAGACAGCCACGTCTTTCCAACGAAAAAAGTAGATAAGTACCACGTTTTCTTAACGAAAGGCTCTCTCGTGGAGCCAGCGGGTGGCAATCCACTTTTCACCCGCGATAACGGGCGCTCCACCATGAAGGGTGCGCGGATCTACAACACCCTCGGGTGTGCAATTGTAAAAGAGAAGGGCAGAGCCTTTTTGGGGGGCTATGCGAAGATTTAAAAGAGGAAAGATCGTCTCACCGCCAGAGGGCGTTGTGTGTAGATACATGATAAAAGTTGCCACCCTTTGGCCACCGCGGGCAAGGTTTGCTTGGCCCCCCGGGGTGTTTGGATGGAAGTAGTCGTAGTGCGGCTGATACTCGCCTCCTACGTTGTAATGAAGCACCTGGATCCCTTCGCAATTCTGGAGAGCGATTCCTGTGAGAGCAGAGATTCTATCTTCGATGTTTTTTAAAATACGATCGGTTGAAAACTGTGGGAAAAACATCCCTCGGCTTGTGCGTCTATAATCAACCATCTCACCACCGGCTCTATTTTCATCGATCACTTGTGAGCGGAGAAGTTGTGGTTTTGCGAGCGCTATGATGTGATCGCACTCCTCGGATGTCAAAAAATTTTTAAACAAAAAGAGGCGAGGCGATTCGCTTAAGGTCTCTTTTGTATAAGCATTACAAAGGTTTAGAAGAAGGCAAAAAGAAAAAATGAGCTTCATCGGATCACAAGCTTTGAGGGTTGATGGGGAGCCTCTTCGACAAAGGTCGGTAGCGCATAGCCTGGAAGCTCGCTACGTAGCTCTTCAAGAAGAGCGAGTCCTTTTTCTTTTGAGACCATAAAATGGCCAGCCCCTTGGACCTGGTCTAAGTGATTGATGTAGTAGGGAATAAGGCCATGTGAGACAAGGAGGAGAAAGAGGGTTTTTAAAGACTCTTTGTCGTCATTCACATCTTTGAGAAGAACAGTTTGGGTTAAGATGGGGATGCCGAGGCGTTGGATTTTCTTAAAAGTTCTAAAGTGATCATCATCGAGCTCTTCACTGTGGTTTACATGGAGCATAAAGAAGATCTGTTTTTTACAAGAGGTTAGCGCCTCTAGAAACTCTTCGGTAATTCTCTCGGGGATGCCGATAGGAAAGCGGCTATGAAAACGAACAAGGCGGATATGCTCGAGCTCGTTTAAGCTAACAAAAAGAGCCTTCAGAGCTTCATCAGAAAGAGAGAGAGGATCGCCACCGCTCAAAATCACTTCGTGGATCGAGGTATCCTCTTTAAGATAGGCGAGCTCTTCTTCAAAGCCAAGTTTCTCTTTTTCGTAGGCAAAATTTTGTCGAAAGCAAAAGCGACAGTGCATGGCACAGACAGAAGTTGAAAGGATAAGCGCTCTACCTTGATATTTTTGTAAAAGCTTTCCTGTTTTACGAAAAGAGCCATCTTCTACGGGATCACTGACAAACCCCTCTTGCAGAAAAGTTTCTTCTAAAACAGGAAGGAACTGTTTGGCGATCGGGCCTTTAAGATCATTTTTTTTAATCTTAGCAGCTAACCGTTTGGGAAGAAGTAGGGGGAATTTTTTGTGGGAGAGGAGCTTTGCCTTATTTTCGGGGTCGAGCTCTAAAAAGAGAGCGACCTTATCAAGGGCGGTAAAACTCTCTCTTTGTAATTGTCTCCACAAGATCATGGAGGAGGATTATATAGGAATCCCTATTTCTGAGGGAGAGGCGGTTCATTTTTTTCCTCATAGGAGGGAGGAAAATAGCGAGTCTGCAACTTTACAAGCAATTTTTTGTAGGGAAGGACATTTTGTTTCGAAGAGACCACGTAGTATAGACTTTTTTCAGGAGTCTCTTGTCGGGTCTTTTGATAAAAATTGCGCTGGTGCATAGAACTCTTGGGTAAAGATTAGATTCATTCATAAAATATTTTAGATTTTTCAGCAATCTACTTTTCCTATATCTTTGGGGGTATGACAAGACGATTTCACCCCTTCCTTCTAACTGAAGTATTTATTGCGATAACCCTTTTGGCACTTTGTCTTTTGCCCCTCATGACATTTCCCTACCGAGCGGCACAAAAAGAGAGAGAGGCGCTTTTTTCTTTAGAAAAAGAGCGACTTTTAGGGGTCGCGTTTGCTAGGTTTTTACAAAATAAAGAAAATTTTTTTTCGCTAGCAGAGCTTTTAGAAGAGGGGGCTTTGGCTTTTGATCTTCCAGAGATTACTTTAGATTTACCAAAGCATAGCAAAGCGTATCATCCTAAGCTTGTATTGGAAATTGCAAAAGAGTTGGAGAAAGAGAAGGGCATCAAAGAGGCTTTCATACGGGCAACTCTTACTATTTCTGATAAAGAAGCCAGCTATTTTTTCACAGCTGAGATGCCAAATGTGAAATAGTATTGAAAAAAAAGAGTACATATCGATTATCCAAATTCTATGGAGAAAGATAAAGCATTTACCCCGTTTGTAGCCGCGGCTAGTAAAGTGCCTGAATTTACTCTAAGAGCCACAATATTAGGCATTCTGCTCGGGGTGTTCTTTAGTGTTGGCAATACATACCTTGGCCTAAAGGTCGGTATGACAATTTCTGCCTCTATTCCTGCTGCTGTTCTTTCTATGGCCATCCTAAAGGCTTTGTTTCGCAATGTTTCTGTATTAGAAAATAATATTGTACAGACGATTGCAACTGTTGGAGAAGGAGTTGCAGCGGGGGTAATATTCACAATCCCCGCTCTTGTTATTTTAGGGGAGCCGCTCTCGAATCTTAAAATATTTATCCTCTCCTTTTTAGGGGGGATTTTAGGCATTCTCTTTATGGTTCCGATGCGCCGCTATATCATTGTAAAAGAGCATGGCGTGCTACCATTTCCAGAAGGGACAGCATGTGCGGAGATCCTAAAAGCTGGTGCTGCTAAAACACGAGATGCCGTTGTCGCTCTTTGGGGTATATTAATAGGGGCCGTCTTTCGCTTAATTATGGGGGCTTTTCACCTCTTTGATGAGGTAGTTGATTACGTCATAGGCTTTTTTGGCGAGACAGAGTTTCGTTTAGATGTAGCCCCTTCTCTCTTTGGTGTTGGGTTTATTATAGGGCCTCGCTTAGCGGCCAATACCTTTGCTGGTGGTGTTCTCGGTTGGTGGGTATTAATCCCTCTCATTAAGCTCTTCGGGGCAGGCAAGGTACAAGTTTTTCCAGCTCCGGATATTATTTCTAAACTCTCTGCCTTAGAGATTTGGTCTAATTACATACGCTATATCGGTGTTGGCACCGTTGCTGTTGGCGGTATATACAGCCTAATACGGATTGCTCCGATGATTATTAAAACAATCCATGTTGGTGTGCGTGAGCTTTTTGCAGGCTTTCAGCGTGAGGAGTTGCCGGAGAGAACCGATAGAGACCTCTCGATGGGGTGGCTAATCTTAGGGCCACTTTTGATTATTCTGTTTCTCTGGGTACTGCCTCTCCATATGAATTTTTTTACAATTCTTCTCCTTGTCATACTTGGCTACTTCTTTGTCGCTGTCACCTCTATTACAGTTGGTCTTGTGGGAAGCTCTTCTAATCCTGCCTCTGGCATGGTAATCACAACGCTTCTTATTACGGGAGGAATCTTTACCCTTCTTGGCTGGACAGAGAGAGCGTATCTTCTTATGGCGATCACTATGGGGGCTGTTGTAAATGTCTCTATTTGTATGGCTTCTACGACATCGCAAGATCTAAAGACGGGCTACATTTTAGGAGCTACGCCAAAGTGGCAACAGGTTACTGAGATTATAGGACTTATACTGCCGAGCCTTTTGATTGGTTTTGTTCTTGTTTTATTAAATAAGGCGTACGTCTTTGGCTCTGCCAATTTACCTGCACCACAAGCAACGCTTGTCGCTGTCGTTGCCAAGGGAGTTATTACAGGGCAGCTACCGGTTATTCTCGTCTTGATCGGAGCTTTTATAGGCGTTATTTTAATGCTTTTACGCACCAATATTTTAGCCTTTGCGATAGGCCTTTATTTGCCGCTAGAGATCAGCACGGCCCTTATGGCTGGTGGGGCTGTTAAATGGGTAGTCGACCACTTTGCTAAACGGCAAAAGACAAAAAATGAGAGGGGCATTATCGCAGCCTCAGGTCTTGTAGCAGGTGATGCTTGCCTTGGTGTAGTAATTGCTCTTTTAACGGTTCTTGGCTTTGTGAATCCAAGCGCTCCAGCGCTTTTAGGCCCTGCCTTTAGCCTTCTTTTCTTTCTCCTCTTGGCAGGCCTTCTCTCTTTCCTGTCTCTAAAAGGAAAAAGACGCTAAAATAGGCTCGCATGGCGAGCTTTAAAAAAAATCGTGGACATCCCTTTACCCTCATGGAAGCGAGTATCGCTTTTACCCTTGTTGCCATTGTTACCCACCTTCTTATGGGTTTTATGCGTAACACCATTTTCTTAGCGGAAGAGATGAGCTCGATTCGCAAAACGGTCTTAGCAAGACAGAAGTGCTATGCACGTCTTTTACAGGTTTTTTCGCAAACCGAGAGGGAGTCTTTAGAGATAAAAGAAGAGGCGCTGACCCTCTCCTTTGAAAATGGCCTTGATCGCGAGCTTCTTTTTTCTGGCCTTGTCGGGGGAGAGATCTCTCTCGATAATGACAAAAATTTAATCCTTACCCTTACAAAAAAGGGAACAGCGGAGAGTCGAATAGAGTATCTCTTTCCAAATGTAGCCCATATGGATTTTGAAGCTGTAGGCGAGAGGATTTTTTTAGTAACGCTTGTTGATAAAAGAGATAAAGAGATCGTTTTTCCATGCTATATAGGCGGAGATAGTAAGAAAACCCCAAAATCTCCTTCTGTCGAGGGGTCATGAACCTCTTACCCTTTGTTGTCATCTTTATCTTCGTCTTAACGCTCGGGATCCAATTCTCTTTCTCTACCTACCAAAGAGTCTTAATAGAAAGGCTCGGTATGGAGGGGTCGATCTTTGTTTATAGAAAAGCCTACAACAAGAAAGAGAAGAAGCTCTTTACAAAGGAGCTCCTCGCTTTAAAAGAGAGTCCAGCTACAGAGACACCAAAAGCAAAAGAAGAGGGGCAAAAAGAGCTTATTAAGCGCGATGAGAAGGATTATAAAAGCCACCGCCTCTCCCTTACAGAGAACTCCAAGTTTTGCCTCGATACTCTCTTAGAGAACTCTCAGCCCTATTTAGAGGAGACGCTTGTGCGCCTCTTAGATAACCTCTATGGCAATATGGAGCTTTTACAAAAAGAGAAGCATAAAGAGCCTCGTTACCTCTCTCTCTTTGTGCGCGAGCTCCTTACTAATTTACGAAGACAGCCCAAAGGTTCACGCTCTTTCCTTGAGGTAAAGTTTACCGATAAAAAAAGAGAGCTTATCTGGTACAAGATGCAAAAAGGAACCTTTGAAGATCCAAAAGGGTGGCCGCCTCTTGGCGATTATGTGGCTCTTGGCCTTTCCAAAGAACGAAAGCCTATCATCTTTAATAAGTGCTCTTTGCCCCTTTTAGAGGCGTTTTTCTCAAAAGATGTAAGAGAGGCCATTCTCTTAAAAGAAAAAGAGAAGTTTATCAGCGGGAGCAAAAAGTCTGTCCTTACTGCCGAGGAGCTGACACCTCTTTTAGAGGGGCAGTTTGCCTCTGAGAAGATCCATCTTGCCTATCAAAACGCCCCCGTCACTTCTAGCAAACAAAAAATAGAAGACCGCAAAAGCGGTGTCTACATAATCACCACGCTCCCGCTCCAAAAAGAAGAAGAGGATAATTCCAGTATAGAGAAGACAAAGTAGTAAAAGAGGGAAATTAGGTAGTCCTAAACATGTAATGCTGCAATGCCAATTTAAAGAGACCATGTGTCATAAAGCTAAGTTTAAAAATGGGGAATTAGCAGCCGCTATAATTCCCCAAACCCCTTGTAGGGCAAGATCTCG
>JAFEGE010000097.1 GCA_018240105.1 Verrucomicrobiota bacterium
AGGCTAGTCAGGAAAACCCTATCATTTTCTAAAAAACTTCTTAACCATGTAGGGATGATCACATACTTCATATGTGATTACAATTTACACATGCGAGCATTACATGTTTAGGACTACCGAAAAATCCACTGGAGCGTCAAGAAGGATAGCTTTGTCAATAAAGGCGATGAACTTGGCTACTTCTCTTTTGGCGGCTCTATGATCATCCTTCTCTTTGAAAAGGGAAGAGTAGATATAAGTACCGATGTTTTAGACAATAGCAGAGAGGTTCCTGAGACCTATATTCGCTTTGGAGAGAGCTTAAGCAGCTTAGGCTTGCCAGCATTTGTGTGAATAGCTGAAGCAGGGCATAAAAAAAGGCCTCTTTTACTAAGAGGCCTTTTGGAAAAGTAGAATTCTATTAATTTAAAGAGATCTGCTTTCTCTAAAAAAATTACCCTGTAATACGGGCTCTTTCTGTTGCATACTGGACTCGAAGCCTCGCAAGCTCTTGCTGCTCTGTAGCCATTATTTGGAGGCGGCCTGCATTTTCTTGGGAAGAGAAGCGGGATCCTGCTTCGACTTTAGTTTTAGGTTTTGGCATAGATGCAAGAAATTTTACTCTTAAATCCGCTTGTTCTTTCCGTTCCGTGGTTATAATGAGGTTGCGATTTCTAATTTCTGCGGATTCTAACCCTTTTTGACCTAACTTAGGATTTCTAGGTTTAGCTATAGCTTTTCCTGCTTGTCTTACTGGAGCAAAAGCATTTTTAGTAAAGGGCGCAGAAGCAACAGCTACGAGTGTAATAAGAATTGATAAGAAGACAAGGCCTACTTTGCCGATTACAAATCTTGGAAGAGAAGCGTTAGGGCTGCCAGCTACGAAAGTAATCGCACGATTTTGCCAGGTTGAGCGCTCCACTTGGATTGCAGGGGTTGTTGGGGTTGTTGGGCTACTTGGGCCTGAAACTGATGGGATTGCCATGAAAAACCTATTATTTATGGGTTAATTAATTATTAATTACATAAACAATACCATTAATAATTAAATAAAGTCAACACGCAATCATTATTATAAATTCGAATTAAAATTATATTTTAACTCTCTGTCTTGTTGGTATCAGAGAGGTAGAGAGAAAGATTGGTTGGAGTGACTTCACACTCTTTGAAATAGCAGACATCTTTGCCGGCAGAGTGAAAAGAGAGGAGGGTAAGGCCATCTTTTAGGTAGATCCATTCGACTACGGCATTGGCAATAGCCTCTGGTTTTGAACTTTTGTCTTTAGAGGGGTGTTTTATATCTAAAGTTAAGCGAAAGTGGTCTCCAATGGTATAGGGAGTGCTCTCTTCTGCAGCGCAAAGGATCGGGAAGGTAAAAGAGGTTTGCTCGTCTAAAACTCCCTGGTAATGGGCGATCGAGACGTGGGTCTCTTTGCCTGTAATGTCTTTACTTTTGGTCTTAGGGAGAAAGTGGATATCGATGGCGTAGGGCCAGTTCTTTGAAGAGAAGGACTTTAAAAGAAAGGACATCTGAGTCTGGGGGCAGCTTTTAGTCGATTTTTCCTCTAACCCTCCCACAAATATTTTGAGAAGAGCACCGAAAGCGGAGATGAGCATTTCTTTAAATTGATTATACATAATTTCTATTAATTTATTTTTTTCTTTAATTATAACCGTTTTAAGCAATACGGGTATTAATTATTTGAAAAGAAGGCTCTTTTCGGGTAAAATAGACTCTATGGAAGTACAAATAAGTCTTAGAGAAGCCTCTTTTTTATATAGGATGCAGTGTCTTTTAGCCTTTTTAGATAGAAGGGGTTATTATAAGCTATCGAGATCGATAGTCTCTTTTTGCATTGAACCTAAGAGTTTTATAAAAATGCTCTGGCAATATCCCCTTGGAGCGTTTTATAAGCCTTTTAAGCTCAATTATAAAGCTCCTATTACGCTTTTTTTACATGGAAATCACCATAATCCGGCGGCCTTTCATGGTCTTATACGCTACTTAAAAAAACGAGGGCTAGCCTCTTTTTTTGCTGTAAAGCTACCTTCAGGAGAGGTGACGGAAAGGGATTTTCTTGTTGTCCAAGAGAAGCTAAAAGCTATCCGTAAAGCTTATGCGGATAGAGGCGCTTCCTTTACCTATCAAATTGTAGGACACTCTAGAGGGGCTGAGGTTGGTTCGCTTTTTCTAGGCGATCCAGAACTTGTAAAACTCATCTGTTTAGGAACGCCTATATCTACTTTATGTGCGCCACCAGAAGAGGAGAAGCTCTTCGAGATAGATGGCCACAAAGACGTCCTTGTCTTAGAGCGCTCTCTTGCTAGACATAGAGCCTCCTTTAACCTTGGCCATATAGGCCTACTCTATTCAGAGCGTGTTTTCTCGCAAGTCTATAGATGGCTGTCAAACAGCTTTACATCCTTATAATTTGGAACAAATCGGACAGGCGGCTCTATTGTGCCTAAGTGCAGGGCAGTAGGCTCTTGCAAAATAGATGATTTGAAGATGGACCTTTAGCCAGGAAGAGACAGGAAATAGCTTTTTTAAATCATGCTCTACCTGTTCTGGAGTCTTTCCTGAGGAGAGTTCCCAGCGGTTTGCGCAGCGCTTTATGTGTGTATCTACAGGAAAGGTTGGCACTTGGAAGGCTTGTGCCATAACGACGGAGGCGGTTTTGTGGCCAACGCCAGGAAGAGTCTCTAAGAGAGCGAGATCTTCTGGGACCTCTCCAGAAAAATCGTCGAGTAGCCTTTGTGATAGACCAAGGATCGCCTTAGCTTTTGTGCGAAAAAGGCCTACCGGCCGCAAAATCTCCTCTAGCTTAGAAACGGGGATTTTAACCATTTTTTCAGGGGTATCAGCTAAAGCAAAGAGCGTTGGCGTAGTTTGATTTACTTTTTTATCGGTTGCTTGTGCCGAGAGAAGAACAGCGATAAGAAGGGTGTAAGGGCTTGTGTGTAAAAGAGGGATTTCGGGGTTAGGAAAATAGGTATCTAATATAGCCTTAATCTCTGAGGCCCACGCTTTTTTTCTAGGAGTCATCTACTTACCGACGCAAAACTTTTTAAAGATAGAGTCTAAGATAGCCTCTGTAATGTTTGTGCCGAGGATTGCGCTTAAGTGCTTCAAAGAGGCGCGAAGATCAAAAACAAGAAACTCTGGGGATATATCGGTTGTAAAGCCGCTAATAACAGTTGCGAGAGACTCTTTGGCTTTTTTAAGAGAGAGGTAGTGGCGCTCTTGGGTTAAGATAATTTGGTCGCTATGAGAGGTGGTAGTTGGCAGAGCTTTTTGAAGAATAGCATCTTTTAGAGAATCCAACCCTATTTTTTCTTTCGCAGAGACTGCAATGCCGGGAAGCTTTGGTTCTTTATGTGGTAGATCGCTTTTGTTATAGACAATAAGGCAATTGGGAAGGTTTGCCCACTCCCTCTCTTCCGAAGATAGCTCTTTTGTGATATCTAAAAGAAGAAGCACAAGGTCAGCACTCTCTGCCGCTTTTTTAGAACGCTTTATCCCCTCTTTCTCTATCACCTCGTCTGTCTCTCTTAGGCCTGCTGTATCGGTAATGCGAAAGCTGTGTCCTTTAAGCCGAATCTCTTCGTGGAGAAGATCACGTGTGGTGCCAGGGATATTTGTAACGATGGCTCTCTCTTCATCGAGAAGGGCGTTTAGGAGAGAGGATTTACCGACGTTTGGAGCGCCTAAAAGACATAAAGAGATCCCATTCACAAGTTTTTTACCATCATGAAAGGTAGATAAAAGCCTCTCCATCTTGCTTGATGCAGTCTCTAGCATCTCTAGAAGCTCTTCTTTGGTTGCAAACTCTAACCCCTCTTCCGGATAGTCTACCCACGCCTCTAGAATCGCTGTAATCTCTGTTAAAGAAGCTTGAAGCTCTTTGATGCGAATCGATAGTTGTCCGGAGAGCTGTTTTTCCGCAGCTAGAAGCGCCTCTTCGTTTTTTGCAGCGATTAAGGTCTGTATCGCCTCTGCTTGTGCAAGGTCTATCCTTCCATTTCTGTAAGCTCTCTCGGTAAACTCTCCTGGATTTGCTGCGCGAGCGCCTGCTTCGAAGATACGGTTTAACACCTTCTGCGTCACATAGACGCCGCCGTGGCACATAATCTCTATAGTATTTTCACCCGTAAAAGAGCGTCCCTCAAGCATTACAAGGAGGATCACTTCATCGAGGGCACCTCCTGTGCTCTTCACAATTTTTCCAAAGTGGGCCGTATGAGAGGGGAGTAGGGAAGTTTTTTTTGAAAAAATCTTATTACCGATTGCGAGCGCCTCTTTTCCAGAGATACGGATCACACTTAAAGCGGCAGCGCCGGGGGCTGTGCAAATAGCTGCTATAGTATCGTGCATAGGTCTCTTATTCTACAAAAAAGAGGTCATTTTGCCCAGCCTATCTCGACAAACTCTCCCTTTCTTTACAAAATCTTAAAAAGACTTTTTTAAAAACCGCCTATTATGTAGTCTTTTTTAGAAAAAAAAGAGGGGGTTTTTATGGGCGTTTTAGGGGTCGATAGATCTGGAAAGTTGTGTAAAGGCGTCAGTAGTTTTTACGATAGAGCCAATGCCGGCTTTCAAAGAGCTTACCTTCTAAAAGAGGGCTCCTATGTTGCTATTGTAGCGCGTCGGATTGTCTATACAGTTAAAGCCTCTTTTTTTCTTCTTCTCTCGCCCGTCCAAACTGGGTTTATGCTCGCTCTTCGCCTCATAATCTTTCGGTTTAAAGGTGGAAGAGCGTCGCTTTCTACCTACTTTTATGTAACTATTATCGCGCTTCCAAAAGAAATTATCATAACCTTTGCAAAGCTGTCTCTTGCAGTCTTTGCTTTTCAGAGATTCTACCCTAAAGGGAGAGAAGAGGTGCTTCCTTTAGTTGTTATATCACCTCCTTTGCCAAGGCCACAAGAGGTGATCCCGCCTAAAAAAGACAAGAGAGAAGAAGTCTCTCCCCCTCATATCGTTGTCTCACTTCCACTGCCGCCTCCTGCCATAAGAGCGCCAGCAAATCCTGCTGAGAGTAAAGAGAAGGTAGAGGCAAAGATAGAAAAGCTGCCTCGATTTTCCTCAAGAAGTGTGATAAGCCCCCCGCCAACTGGACCACCTGTATTTGTAGGGGGTGCTACAGCTAAACATCTAAACGGCCGTCTCTCTCCTCCTCCAACACGTAGAATAGCCCCCTGGTGCAATGAATCTCATAATTCCTTAGTTTCAGATAGAGATGGAGTTGATCTAACCGAAGGATGGGTTGAGATAGCGCAGCATAGGCCTTTGCCACCTTCTATAGAGAAAGAAGGAGACTCTGATCTTGCGCCAAGATCTGGCAGAGATCGTTTCTCCGAATCTCATGCGGCTTTTGTACCCTGTGAAGCACCCCAGTCGGACCCTGTCAAAGATGGCGAGGATCCTTTTGGTCCCCTTGTTTCTTCAGTTTCCGATGAGGTTGTAGCATCACCGTTATCTCCTCTTGATCAAAAAGGGGATGGTAAAATTCCTCTTGGAGAAGAGGAAAGAGGGAAAGCCGGATCTGATAAAGCTGAATATGAATCGGCCAGTACATCGTACTCAGTAAGCCCGCCGCAAAGTGATGGAGTGCAAGATTTTCCAAAAGATGGAGAGGCTAATTTAGATGCGCTTGTTATTAGCGGTGATCTCGAAGGAGGAAAAGGTGAGAGCGAATCAGGCTCTAGTAGGTCTCGTATAAGTCCACCAACAGTGCCGCCCCCAGCCTCTGGCTCTCCTTTTCCCGAACCGAAACCGAAGCCCGTGCCAAAAAGAAGAGAGCCGCCCTCTATTGTGAGCCCCCCCGTTGTAACATTACCAACGCCACCTAGCACACCTAGTGCAAATCATCTTTTCTCGGCACAAGATTATTCTTGCGGCGGTTCAGGGGTTCGTGCAGCATCTACCAGCACACATTTTCCTTCACCGTCAAGAAGAGGCGATCATGATAGTCCCTCCCTAGGAATTGACGATGCCATACGCCTTGCTGCTGCCGCTACAGCTGCAGCTGTAGCAAAGCCTCCACCGATTCCTTCGCCACCGCTTCAGCGTAAGACGCCGGTTCTGGAGGGAGGAGGTGGAGTTGAAGCTGTTCTTCCTAAGACACCGCGAACAGTTTTGGGCCGCCTGAGAGATGATAGAGATTCGTCGACCGCTATTGTCGCTCGGTTAAAATTAACTTCGCTAGAAGTTGAGTTAAGAAAAGCAAAAGCTTTAGCCGAAGGGGGTATTTTTAACAGACTTTAGAAACTCCTACCGCTTAATTTAGGAGCATGCGTATATTAGACCGGTTTAAATAGCTTTATTACAGGATTTTATGGATAGCATGTCGCTGGTAAGGGCAAGTTGTGTGAGCAGTTTTTCGCCAGAATCTTCTTTTAATGGTAGTAGAAGAGCTTCGATAGATCAGCGGGTCTCTTTCTTCGTCCGAGGGCAAAGAGAGCATCTCTTTGTAACTGTTTTTGTAGGCGAAATTTTTTTTGGTGCTTATCAAATCCAAATGGACTCCAGACTTCTGAGATATCACAGGATTTTTGTTGTAAATCCAAGATTTTTGTCAGATAGCCTTTCTCGTAGGGTTTACTATGTACAATCGCTAAATCTTCAAGTTGCAAGGAGAGAGACAGCGCTTCTTCCTCCTGATTGGGAGCTATTAGATCCCCCTTCAGATTTGATAGAGATGGCAATACGTTTTGGTATCGATCCCTTAGCTAGTGGTTCATCATCATATTCTCTTAGAAGAGCTTGGGGTGCTGTTGCAAGGTTTCTTAGAAGTGGGGCTTCTTGTGCTACGGGCTTCTTTTATAGAGAGGCGCCTCTTCCTGTCTCTGAAACATTCAATAAGCTTTCTTGGCGCTGTGGGGAGCTTGGGCCAGCTGTATATAAAATTGCCGGGCATGGTGATCGTATGCTAGGCCCTGATACACAGGGAGCTATTTTTGACCTTTTTCGAAGAGTCTCTGTTCAGCTTGGACTTGGAGGTAAAACCTTTACTTCTACAACAGCGTGTATGAAGGATATTCACTATAGGGATGAAGAGGTATTAGTTCTTACAAAAGAGGCGATTGAAGAAGCGCAATCTGAAACAGGCAAAACAAAAGCTGTTGTAATAGAGAGGCTGATAGAAATGCGTCGCAAAGAGATTATTTGTAGGGAGTTTTTAGCCGATGTAAGAGATGGGCAAAAAAGAGTTGTCTCTATAGGGCTTTCGGCTACCGGTATAGAAGGGGGTGGCCATAATGTACTTCTTTTTTTTGATCAAGCGACAGGCAAGATAGAGTATATGAACCCCTCGCGTAGCTTCTCAGGATGGCCAAGCCGATTACCAACCGTTTTAACTATTACAGTGCCTGTTAAGATAGAAGATCAAGCTGGTTCTTTCGTAACAAAGAGGGTCTCTCTTGGCGAAATAGCTAATGCTTTTGCCGAGGTAGTAGTAGGCCCCCCCACATTTCATCCTGTGATGCGAGCCTATCAGATAGGTGATTTTTACGATTGTGCCATTTGCTCTGTTATCTATACCCTTTCTCGTTTAGGACTTCATGTAGTAGATGGTCGTGTTGAAAGAGGGAGGGGAGCTTCTTTTGAGGATCTAAGCAGTGGTGCTATTGGAGAGACAATAGCTATGACTCCTGTTAGAGAACGCCGTAGAGTGCTTATTGCTACGCTAGAAGCTATGGTTCTTTTTGTTGGCGAAGGGAGAGAAGGGGAGCCAACGCTTGACGTATCCCGAGACCTTATCTCCTAGGACGATATAGATTCGTATGGTACAGTTTCGGCGATAGTTGTAAGGCGAATCTAGGTAGCCGTGCAATTGGCTTCTTCTAGAAGGAGCTTTGTAAAGGCGGTCTTTACGGGCTCGTTATTATAGAGAATATCGTAAATACCATTGATGATCGGAAGCTCTAAATTGTAATCTTTGGCAAGATTGTGCGCTGAAAGAGAGGTGTACTCGCCTTCGACAACGGCTCCGATCTCTTTTTTGGCCGACTCTTTAGAGTGGCCTTTGCCTAGAAGATGGCCAAAGGTGTAGTTGCGGCTAAGGTTAGAGACCCCCGTTACAATCAGGTCTCCGATGCCTGCAAGGCCGAAAGAGGTGGTTGGATTAGCCCCCTTTGCTTTAGCAAGCTTGCCCATCTCCTCTAACCCTTTTGTGATAAGAAGAGCGCGTGTGTTAAAGCCGTAGCCTAAACCTTCGGAGAGGCCGCAGGCTATGGCGATGACGTTTTTAATAGCGCCGCCGAGAGCAACACCGAGAATGTCCTTATCTTTAAAGACTCTGAAATTGGGAGAATCAAATAGTAGAACGCCAAGCTCTTGGACGACTGGGCTTGGAGAGGCACTTATAGCGCCGGTTGGATGGCTCTCCATCACCTCTTTAGCAAGAGTTGGACCGCTCAAACATCCGATCTCTTGCGATTTGCCAAAGATACTGTAGGCAACTTCGACAAGCAAAAGGCCGCTACCTTGCTCAATTCCCTTAGAGGTAATAATAAAGGGTTTTTTTAAGCCGCCACTTTCTTGGATCTTTTCACAGACAGAGCGAAAGCCGCTTGCAGTTACGCACTCTACGAGCACATCTTGCTCTAGGATTTCTTTAAGTTCGGAGCTAACAGAGATATTAGGGGAGAGGTTAAGATGTGGAAACTTTGGGTGGCCTCTGCCTTTTTTGATGCTTGCTAGGACATCCTCTTCAATCGACCAGAGAAGAACTTTGTGGCCATTTTGTGCGATAAGGTTGGCCAGGGTAATCCCCCAAGCGCCGCTACCTAAAAAACCGACTCTTTTCATGGTTACAAATTATACAGAAATGGTGGCAGAGTTGCAAGGTCCTCGGCCGTTTTGATCGGGGCAAACTCTTTTTTTCTGTCGCCAAGGATGATGTTATAGCTCTCGGCAAGGGGAAAGGCATCGAATACAAATCGCTCAAAGTGAAAACCTTGAGACCTTTCTACTTTGTGCCAAGGTAAGGAGTAATGAGCTGCTTTTTCAAAAAAAGATTTGTCGCAAGAAAAGCAGCCAGAGTAGCCTAAATTATTCTCACAGCCAGGGGGGAGTTCAAAATATTCTGTTACGTGGAGGTGGCCATTTTTCTCAAAAAGAGAGCCAAGCTTCTCCTCCCCGCTCTCTTTTAGAATAGCTTTTACCGATAGCTCTACATTTGGTTCTAAAAGGCGAGGGTCAAAGGGATCAGAGAGAGGATTATCGATCGGAATGACAGAGATTTTTTCTATATCGTGCCACTTCTCCCAAATAGAGGAGGCAACAAGGGCGCTATAGAGAGCGCCATTACCTTCAGGTGACTCTTCATAGGCGGCTGTTAAACGCGGCAGCATTCTTGTTTGGAAGAGAAGGACTGAGGAGAGTCCCTTCTCCTCTAGAAATTCTTGTGTAGCTTTGTGTGTTGCAGGCGATGTCATAATAGCAACGGGGCGCCCTTTCGCTTTTGCAATTAAAATTTCATAGAGGCTTTTGTCTCCGACTTGGAGCTGCCCTTTTGGATAAGAGAGGCCAAGGCGTCTGCCCATCCCAGCAGCAAGGATAATAGCAGCGGTCTTGGGCTCACGAGAAAAAGGCTCTCCTGTTGCAATTTTAGGAAGGGCTAGTCCTTGGAGTGATAGGGGGGTAGGGCTAAAGGAGAGGGCTGGGAGAAGAAGCGCTTTTTTGACAGCGTTTGTGACTTCATCGCTCTCAATCTGTTTCATGCAGCGAAAATCGATCGGGCAGACTCTTTTATAGCAAGGCGAGCAGGAGACTCTCTTATGGATTACCTCACCCCACTGATAGGGACCGGTTGTTGTATCATTGGTTGACCCAAAGAGAGCTACAAGGGGTACTTGCATCGCTGCAGCCATATGCATCGGGCCGCTATCGTTCGTTAATAGGACATCTAAGCTGCCGATTTTCGCTGTAAGCTCTCTTAAGGTTGTACGGCCTGCTAGATTATGAACATTATCCGGAAGCCCTTGGCAGATGCTGTCGATAAGAGGGGCTGTTGTTTTGTCGCCAAAGAAGAAGATGTGACTTCCTGGAATTTCATGGGCCAGGCGAGAGGCAACTGTATGGAAGCGCTCTGGAAGCCAGCATTTAGCTGTCCCATAAGCAGCGCCGGGATTGATGCCAATGTAGGTTTTGCCAAGAGCTTTCTTTTCTTTAGGAATAAAGAGTTTTGGCTTTTTTAAAGTCGAGGGATGCGGTAAAAGCGTTTTGTAGGTCTCTACAAGGTGGCGCCTCTCTTTATCTACGGGAAAGGGAATATTCTTTGTAAGAAGGGGCTTACGTACTTTTTTTACAAAGCCTATCCTTTGTTTAACCCCTCCAGCCCAAAAGAGCCAGGCAGAGGAGAAGGAGTTAGTCAGAAGAAAGCCGATATCGTATTTGCGTTTTCGTAAAACAGAGAGAAGAAACCCCTCTTTGCTGCGAGGGAAAAATCGCTTTTGCCTTGAAAAGGAGATAACATCGTGGACGAAGGGATTATTTTCTAAAAGGGCTTCTAAAGGCGAACTACAGAGCGCTGTAATGATCGCATCAGGAAATTGCAGCGAGAGCTCTTCTAAGAAGGCTGTTGCCATCACAAAGTCGCCTATCCAGTTAGGCATGCGCACAATAATCCGTGTCATAAGCGAACTTATTATGAGTTAACTCTTTTTAAAAAACATACAAAAAATTGTATAAGCATGTAATGCTGGAATCTTGATCTGAAGAGAACGTTTGTGATAGAAGTAGGTTTAAAAATTGGGGAATTAGCGTCCGCTATAATTCCCCAACCCCCTGATAGGGCAAGATCTCGATGCAATAAACCGCTTTTTACCATAACCGCAAAGCGGTTATTTGACTATTCGCATGTAAAACATAGGTTCCTCGCCATAAAAAACGCTTTCTTTTTTCGATATCTTACCATTGGCTGTCACGTCCGCTAAGAGCTTCCATGACAGAAGTAATACAAAGGGGCGGCTAGATCGCCGCTAGAAATTCTAATTATGATAGGTCTTAAAAAGTTCTAACTCTACATGTTTAGGGCTATCCAAAAAAGTACCTTTATATATACTCAAGTAAACTCAAAAGCCAATTTTTGAATTCACTTGAGCATAATATGAAGTTAAAGCGTATTTTGGGCGTCGATCCGGGGACAAGGGTGACGGGATGGGGGGTTGTAGAGATGGTGGCAAGCCGCTACCGTCTGGTGGCCTTTGGTGTGATTACACCGAAGGTTAGTCTCACTATGGAGCAGAAGTATCTAGAGATTTTTGAGGGGATAACTGTTGTTATCGATGCGCATCTACCTGAGGCACTCTCTATTGAAACCCAATATGTAGATAAGAACGTCCAAAGTGCGATTAAGCTTGGTATGGCGCGCGGAACGGCCATTGTAGCAGCTGCTAAAAAGGGTTTGCCTGTCTTTGAATATAGTCCAACGAATGCTAAAAAGGCTGTGACAGGGCGAGGTAGTGCTACAAAAGAGCAAGTAGCGCAGATGTTAAAACTTTTATTAGGGATACAAGAGCTAACTATGCCTGAGGACGCCTCCGATGCACTCGCTCTTGCTTTGGCCCACATGCACCGAAAGGAGCCTTTAGACCTCTTGCGTAATTAGCTTTGCGTGGAAAAATTAGCCATTTTTGGATGATTTTTTTATAAAATTTTGAGAGCATATGTATACATACGGTCAAAAAATTTTATGAAAAAAGCATTAAAAAGGGCAATTTTGCCAGGCGAATGTAATTACGCAAGAGGTCTTTTATGTATGCGTACCTAAGAGGTAAGCTTGTTGATGTAAATCCTGAGTTTTGTTTGCTCGAGGTTAATGGTATCGGTTATAAGGTTTATATACCGATCTCTCTTTACGCAAACGGGATGCAAATCTCAGAAGCGGTTTTACTCCACACTTCTTATGTTGTAAGAGAAGATGGGGTTAAGCTCTTTGGCTTTTTAGAAAAAGGAGAGAGAGATTTTTTTGAAAAGCTTCTCTCTTTGTCAGGGATTGGCGCTAAGACCGCTTTAAATTTAATCGGCCATCTTGGACTCCAGGAGCTCTATGAAGCTCTGCAGCAAGCTAATACGCCTCTACTTGTGCGGGTCCCAGGGGTCGGTAAGAAGACAGCAGAGCGCATTATCGTAGAGCTCTCCGATCAGATGTCTAAGTGGGTAGGTAATAGCTCTACCAAAACTCTTCCTACCTCTAGCCTTGCCACAGATGCCCTGTCGGCTCTTGTCCACCTCGGCTATCAAGCAGCAGTTGCACAAAAAGCCATCCATAAGGTTATCGATAAGAGAGGGGAGAGCCTCTCTTTGGGAGAGCTCATCAGCTCTACCTTAAAAGAGATCTAGAGATGGTACGCAATAAGCTAAAGTCGCTTCCCCTTGAGGGTAAAAAGGTTGTAACAGCAACTGTCATGCGAGAGGCGGAAGAAAAGGCCTTAGAAGAGCATGATGCTACAGCCGAAGAGTATATGCAAAAGGCTGCCCAGGGCCTTTTTTTAATCGCTAAAAGTTACATAAGTGACTATAAACTAGAGCCTCATATCAACCTTTTATGTGCTCACGGTAACAATAGTGGCGATGCCTATGCTGTAGGAGAGTATCTTCTAGCAGAGGGTTTTACGGTAACTGCCTTCCAAATCAGCCCTTTAGAGAACTCTTCTGCGTTATGCCAAAGACACGCCAAGCAGTTTAGCAAAAAAAGAGGTAAAATTGTTTTTGTAGCCGGAGACGAAGATCTTACCATTTTGCCAAATACGCTTATTATCGATGGGCTTTTAGGGATCGGCTGTCGAGGTGAAGTGAAGGGTCTCATGAAAGAGGTTATAGACTACGTTAACGAGCTTTCTAACCCGGTTCTCGCGATAGATATGCCCTCTGGTGTTTGTGGTGACACAGGAAAAGTCCATGCAACTGCGATCTTTGCTGACATCACAGCCTATATGGAGACTTTAAAGGTTGGCTACTTTTTTAACCAAGGCTACGAGCACGTAGGCGTGCTAAAAGAGGTGCCTTTTGGTATGTCTGAGAAGTACGTAAAGAGTATGGAGCCGTTTGCGTTTCTTGTAGATCCAGAAATTGTTGAGAGAAACCTACCCCACCATAGACGAGTTGTTCACAAATACAGTAGAGGTGAGGCTTTGCTTATTGCAGGCTCTCTCGGTATGACGGGAGCCGCTATTTTAGCAAGCAGAGCCGCTATGCGCTCTGGTAGCGGGATTGTAAGGCTTTTTCATAAGAGCGAGGTGGAGATAAGTGGCCTCGCACCAGAGATTGTAACAGTCCCTTTGAGAGAAGGTGGCTATGAGGCGCTTCTTAAAGAGATGCATCGAAGTAAGGCCATTCTTATAGGCCCTGGGCTTGGCCGAGGCTCTTTTACAAAAGAGGCTCTAGATATCGTAACACAACAGAAAAAGCAGCCTCTTGTTGTGGATGGCGATGCCCTTTTTTTCTTTGAAAAGACGAGTGCTCCCACGGTCCTTACACCCCATCGACAAGAGTTAATGCACCTTTTAAAAATAGAGGGGGATATTGACGCTATAGAGCTTATTTCGCTCGCCAAAGCTTACGCTAAAGAGAAAGGCGTTGTTCTCATCATGAAGGGAGCTCCAACCGTTGTTATCTCCCCGCAAGGCAAAAAAATCATCATTCCGTATGGCAATGTTGGTATGGCCTCAGCCGGCATGGGAGATGTTTTAGCAGGGATTTTGGTGGCTCTCTTGGCGCAAGGCAAAGATGTGTGGGAGGCCTCTGTTCTTGCTGCAACTATCCATGGGATGGCTGGCGATAAAGCGAAAGAGGAGAAATCAAGCTACTCGATGATGGCGAGCGATCTGATTGAAACCCTTCCGGAGATTTTCAAAAAGAGAGAAAACCCTGGGGCTTTTTAATTAAAAAAATCCCAGGGTAAAAGAGATCGTAACTTAATAGGCAAGAGCTGCTCTTAATAAAGTAATCTCTCTTTTGGAAGCGGCTATTTCAGCTTTCAAGGCGCCCCCTCAAATAGCAAGACCTCCAGCCCAACGAATGCCACAGGGCGGCGCTCCTTTTCCGGATGGAGAGAGACAAGTTTCATGGGCGCTAGGAAAAGGGGCGCGAGGAGTAAGACCGCCACCTCGCAGAGATCCAACGCCAGAGGAAATCAGAAGGCATTGGGGGTAGTTTTTAAAGAGAGAGCTTTGGGTTTCTAGTTTTGACTTGGCTCGTGACGCTCTTTGATTTCACGCCACTTTTTGATGATTTGCGCTGCAAGCGGCGCTGCCTCTTTACCATGGTCCGCATAGCGTAAAAAAACGACGACAATCAGCTCTGGATCATCATAAGCGTTCGGCTCTGTAAAAGAGATTCCGGCAAACCAAATGTTTTTTGCGATAATGGGCGCAAAGTCTCTTTCTAAAAAAGGGCGGTAAACAATCTCTGCCGTAGAGGTTTTGCCAATAAAATAGGGGCTTATCTCCTCATATAGCCTGCGTAAAGGAGGGGTTTCCCGTAAAGAGCGGATTACCTCAGGGCGAGCGGTACCTTTTTGGCCATGGACGACTTCAGATAGGCCATCAAAGAGAAAATGGCGCATCTCGTCCGGTAGATAAAGCTCATCTAACACCTCTTCATGGCTCTTCCAAAGGTAGGTCGTCTTCTCTTGGTCCTCTGGGATAGGAAAGAGAGGGAAGTAGACCCCAATATTAGAGAGAAGATCTTGGTAAGAGAAAGAGCTCTTATTGAAAAAGGCGTCGCGCTCCTCTTTTGGCTCCAGATTTGCAATGGTGTGGACGATTTGGGGCTTTATAACTTTTCCTTTATTAGCAAAAGCAGAGATTAGAAGAGCTGTTTGTAGAGGGGTTGTTGTAAGAGAGTGCTGGCCGATAGAGAAAGCATAGAGAGCGGTTGGATTACACCACAGGTCTGATGGCAAATGGCCTTTCGCTTCACCCAAGAGGTCAATCCCTGTTCTATGGCCAAGACCGAGTTTATAGGCGGTATTGACAAGGTCGTTTGGATGTTTAATGCGATCCATTGCTAAAAGCGCAAAGTAGAGGTTACTAGAGCGCTCTAAAGCAGAGGGGAGGTCTATTTTGCCAATGTTGGGGTGGCCTCTTGGGAGTCTACCGCCTTTGTAGATACGCGTGATCGGTAGGCCGGAGGCTGTGTACCCTAAGATGGTAGAGGAGGAGATTTTTTCTTGGTAAGAGGGGGATTGGTCTACTAAAACGAGAGGATTTAGGCTTCTCTCTTGTAAAAAGTGCTGCTTTGTCGCCTCATATCCTGTGACAAGTTTAAAAATAGAGCCGAGCGGTGCGGTCTCTTGATAAGCAAAAGATTTGGCATACCCGAAGCCTGGAAAGGGATAAAAGTGTCTGGCAAGAGAGGCTTCTTCTGCTTCTTTGCCGCCGCCAAAAGGAAAGTAGTATTTACCTAACAGCGGGCGATTGAGGTCCTGGAAAGAGCGGAGGGTCTTTAAGTAATCCATAGCCGTACTTTTATCCATTACAGCAAGGTAGTGATAGAGAGTCTCTCCCTCTTTAGACGTAGCAAGTCTATCTAGAAGGCACTCCCATTCCCGTTCTCTAAAGAAAATCTCAAAGAGGCTCTCTTCTTGGCTCTCTAAATAGGTGAGGTAGGGTCTTTGGTAGCGCCCCTCTTCTTTCTCCTCTTTGCGTTTTTCCTTTAAATAACTATCGAAATAGAGTTTGCGCCACTCCTGAAACTCTTTCTCATGAAACTCTTTTTTTAGCTCAGAGCGCAAGGTATGGCGTATAGTTGAAGCTATTTGGGCTTGCCTTCGGTAGGTTGCAAAGCTCTCTTCGAGGGGCTCTTTAAGGAGCGCCTCTGTAAAAAGATGGTGGGGGACAATCAACCGTAAAAGGTCTAAAAAAAGAATTTTATCATCATTATGTGAAATAGAGCTTAAGAGAGAAAGCGTATGCTCTTTAGGAAGATTTTCTAAAATCTCCGCTCTTTTTTCTTGAGAGGTTTTATAAAAAGTCGGGGTATGGCCTTTAGTCTCTAGAAAGAGTGTATCGATTAGAGGGTGAATCTTTTTTTCTTTGGAGAGCCCCCATAGAAAATCTACCTCTTTTAGAAAAAGGACGGCTTCTTTAACAGTTGCGATAGAATCAAGAAGGCTTCGTACAGGAGACTTTAACGTTAAAACGGTATCTAAGTATAGATCTAGTGTTAAAAACTGTTCGCAGGGCAGGAGAGTTTTTCCTCTTAATTCTCTCTCTAAAGGTCGTATACCATCCCAAATCTCTCCTATATAGGCGGGGGTCTCAAGCCATTTACTTGTTTGCGCTCTCTCTTTTTCTACAAAGTCTTTTGGAGAATAGCGAGGGTAGCTTGCAAGGGTAACCACTTCGCCTGTTTTAGGAAGGATCGCAACGATGGCACCTCCTTTGATCCAGGGGGAGGCGATAAGTTGATGGTTTTTACCAGCAGAGGGAAACCTGATATGGCGAGAGGTTTCATTCGAAGCAAGAAGCTCTTCAGCGTACTCTTGTAGTTCGGAGGAGAGAGTCAAAAGAATTCTTCTACCAGAGAGGGAAGGGGAAGAGTCTGGTAGGTTGCGTAAAGCTCTTCCTTTGCTATCGATTTCGACCTTTTTTTTGCCAGGTACGCCGCGTAGCTGGTCGTCGAACTTACCCTCGATTCCAGCCTTACCTACTAAGGAGCGTATGGTATAGGATTTTTCTTTTAACTCTTGGAACCGTTTTTTTACAAGAGAGGTGCTAAGGTAGCCTTTAGGTAGAGGTGTTGGTATGCCAAGGCTTTTATCTTTTAAATACTGCTCGAGCATTAAAAGCTCTGCCTTCACAGCATCTAGATGCTTTTCTTGTATCATCCCCATATAACCTAAGACAGAGCTTGCTACCATTCCTTTAGGATAGTGGCGTTTCGGGCGCAGTTGCAGGGTGAGACCTGGCCAATCTTTTTCGCGAGCGTGGAGTCGGTAATAAGTCTCTTCTGAGAGCCCCTCTTTAAGAAGGATCGGCATATTAGGAAAGAGAGCCGCTTTACTATAGATCATATCTTCTACATCGCGGGGGCTAAGGTCTAGTTCTTTTGCTAAAAAGGCGATCAGATTTCCAATGTAGGTTTTTCTAAAAAAATATTTCGTCTTTTTGCCAGACTCATTTTTTTTCCAAGTAATGGTTGGTAGGCGTCGAATGGGCTCATAACAGAGGGTTGCTACGTATTCAATCTTATTAACAGCAAGGGGGATGTTGAATCTGTCGCGGATGGTACCACGCGGCGGCTCTTCCACAGTAATGCGTACCTGCGGTTTCCGAGCGAGGGTTTGGTACTCTTCATGCTTGAGGATAGCTAGATACCAAATACGCATTCCTATTAAGACAAAGCAAAAAAGAAATGCGTATAAAATATTTTGAGCCCTTTCAGGCATGTTAGAGTGCGCCTTCATGACAACCTACTGCAATAGGTTAATCTAATAACGTCTCTACAAAATTACATAGAGACATAGATAGGTCCATTTCGTAATCCATAAGGAGAAAGGCTACCTCTTCCTCGTAACTATCTTGATAGGAGTCTTTCCCTATAAGAGATAGGAGAGTTTTCTGCGATTCTGAGGGGGGCTCATTTGTAAAGGTAGGTTTGAAGATCACATCTTCTCGTGGACTTAGAGCGTTTAAAAACTTTTTCTGCGTTTGGAGTAAAAAGGCAATTTTATACTCGGGTTCTCTAAAATCGGCAAGAGAGGGGCTGCCTTGTAAATCTAAAATATCATCTTTAATAAAAATTTCATAAATTAATTCGACGAGAATTTCCCATAAGACCTCTATATCTTCGATTGATAAAATAAAAGAGCGTTCGCAAAGATCTTTAATGTGGGGGGCGAGAGGGTGAAAGGGATCTTTTTTTAGTAGCTCTAAAAGGCCACTATTTCTCTTAGCAACTAGCCTATGAAGGTCCTGGTTGATTGTCAGATAGGTGTTATAAAGTGTCGGGGGTATAAAGGATTGGAGAAAAACGGCTTTAGAGGGGTAGGTCTCTTTATTAGAAATAGTTTCGAACTCTTTATCTAAAGCATCAAAGAATGTTTGGTAGTAGTTAGCGTTTAGCTTCGCGCCTATGGCTTCCAGCTCTTCATAAGATATATCAATTGTTTGGCTTGTTTCAGCGGCAAAAATGCTTAAGGGGACTCTTATGTGATCCTCTCGTAAATCAGAGAAATCCTCATCGTCGTCGTCAAACTCTATCTCATCGTCTGCAATTTTTGTAAAAGGAGGAGGCTCTTGTGTATCAGAGAAAAGAAAAGGAGAAAAAGAGAGTGTTTGTAGAGCGCAGAGTAGTAGTATTTTTTTCATAAGCACCTTTGTTAAATAGTAAGTTACGTATACTATCTGATATCGCAATATATACTGAAATGAATTCAAATATTGGCTTTAAAATTCAGGGAAATTAAAGAAGTTTTTGGGGAAAATCTTTTTCGAAATTGCGGTTTTGAAAAGAAGCTGTTGGCAAAAAACTTATACTATGACACAATCGGAGGCTCTTATACTCGGATTGTTTCTGAATCGAAGATTTGAGGAAAGCCGCGGCCCGCTTTGGCTGAGTCTCTTGAAGCTTCGAGTATATTTGAGTATATAAGATGCGCCTGTAGTTCAATGGTAGAACAACAGCCTTCCAAGCTGTGAGTGTCAGTTCGATTCTGATCAGGCGCTACTAAAAATGGATTCAAAATATATAGCGAGGTATCATTTGACCGTACAAGAAAAGAGAGAACCGAAGGTCTCCATTAAGCAACTTCTAGAAGCAGGAGTTCATTTTGGGCATCAGACACGCCGTTGGAACCCAAAGATGAAGCGTTTTATCTTTGAGGCACGCAATGGTATTCATATTCTTGATCTCTCAAAGACCCTTCACCAAATCCGCGTGGCTTGTGAAGAGGTAGAAAAAGTTGTAGAAAGACGCCAAAGCATTCTCTTTGTCGGTACTAAAAAACAAGCAAAAACTGTTATACAAGAGTGTGCCGAAGAGTGTGGTGAATTTTACGTAGCAGAGCGCTGGCTTGGTGGTATGCTCACGAACTTAACAACGATTCGCCAATCTGTAAAGCAGTTAGAGCGTATTGAAAAGAAAATTGCATCGGGCGGAGAAGGATTAAAGAAGAAAGAAATCTACTCTCTTTCTAAGGTACAAGGAAAGCTCGAAAAAAACTTGAGCGGTATCCGTGCTATGCGCAAGCCTCCAGGTCTCTTGATCATTGTAGATCCTTCTAAAGAACATATCGCTGTAGCAGAAGCTAAAAAATTACGTATCCCTGTCATGGCTATTGTAGATACAAACTGCGATCCAGACTTAATCGATTACGTAATCGCTGGTAATGACGATGCCTTAAAGAGCAATAAAGTTATTCTCCAAGCTCTTATGCGCGCCATTGTAGAGAAAAAAGAGGCTCTAAATATCCCTATCGGCGTCGTTGAAGTTGTCGAAGAGAAAGAGAAGCCAGCTTACAAAGAGAGAGATCGTAAGCCTAAAAGACATCATGGTGAAAGACATAATCCAGAAAAACAAGCTCTAGAGCGTAAAGAAGGCGGAGAGTAGAAACATGAGTCATGCTACGCCTCAATTAATCAAAGAATTACGGGAGCGCACAGGCGCTCCTCTTGGAAAATGCAAAGAAGCTTTAGAGCATAGCCAAGGTAAAGTAGAGCTTAGTATCGAATATCTACGTAAGACGGGTATTGCCTCTGCTGTGAAAAAAGAGAGCCGCACTACTAAAGAAGGCTCAATTCTTGCTTACGAAACAAAAGAAGCTGTCGCTTTAGTAGAAATGAATGCTGAGACAGATTTTGTTGTGAATAACGAGAAATTTGCTGCTTTCCAACAAGAAGTGGTTAAAGAAGCTTGCGAGAGCAAGGTAGATAGTTTAGAGGCTCTTCTTGCGAAAAAATGCAAAGGCGATTCTTCTAAGACGATCGATGAAGGTAGAAAAGAGTTAATCTCTGTTTTAGGAGAGAACATTAATATCTCTCGCGTCCTCGTTGTTCTAAAGAAGCCAAACACCTCTATCGGTGTCTACTCACACATGAAAGGTAAAATTCTTTGCTTAGTAGAGATCGCAGGTGGCTCTGGTGAAGAGGCTTTAGCAAGAGAAGTAGCTATGCACATAGCAGCCGAGGCTCCGGACTATTTAAAGCCAGAAGAAGTACCTCTTGAAGTGCAAGAAAAAGAAGCTGAAATCGCTCGCAGTGCAGTAGCTTCGAATAAACCAGCAGAAGTTATCAATAAGATTGTGGAAGGAAAAGTCAAAGCCTTTTATGATCAAGTATGTCTTCTACAACAAAAATTTGTAAAAGATAATACGATGACTGTTGGTAATTTCGTAGCCGAGAGAGGCAAAGCTGTGAATAAACCGCTACAGGTCGTACGATTTATTCGTTGGCGTGTTGGAGCATAAAAATATGACAGGATCCCCTTATAAGCGCGTTCTACTCAAACTTTCTGGAGAGGCGCTTTTAGGGGATCAAGAGTATGGCATAGATTATAAAGCGTGCCAAGAGATCGCTGAAACACTTCGGCAGATCTCTGAAAAAGGTGTGGAGATTGGGGTTGTCATAGGAGGAGGAAATATCTTCCGGGGGCAACACGCCACACAATTCGGTTTTGAACGTACCCCTGCAGATCACATCGGAATTCTAGCTACCTGTATCAACGGGCTTGCTTTACACCAAGTCCTTCATGGCATGGGTGTCAAAGTGCGCGTTATGTCCTCTCGTAATTTTGATGGTATCATTGAGCCCTACAACTGGTCACAAGCGCAATTCTATTTAGAAAAAGGGGTCATAGTCATTTTTGTCGGTGGCACCGGAAACCCTTACTTTACGACAGATACAGCGGCGGCTCTCCGCGCTAGCGAGATGGGGGCTGAAGTTTTATTAAAAGCAACAAAAGTAGATGGCGTTTACGACAAAGATCCAGCCGTACATAAAGATGCAAAACGATTTAAACTTCTCTCTTATGAAGAAGTTTTACATTTAGATCTTAAGGTAATGGATGCTCCGGCTGTCGCTATGTGCCGTGATAACAATATAGAGATTCGAGTGGTAGAGCTTTTTTCTCGTGAAGCCCTGTTAAAGGCGATTTTAGAGAAAAAAGGCGGCACTCTTATTTGCAATAAAGCTCATAAAAAGGCACAGAAGGTGGAAGCATGAATATAGCTGATGATGTAAAAAATAAAATGAAACAGGCCATTGAGCACCTAAAGGGCGAATTTAAAAACCTACGCACAAATCGCGTGAATCCGCAGATGCTCGACTCTCTTAAAGTAGAAGTATACGGCTCACCGACACCTCTTAAGTCTCTTGCTTCTGTTAGCGTCCAAGATAGACAACTTATTATCACACCCTTTGATCCCTCGACTGCCGGCGCTATTGTAAAAGCGATCCAACAATCTAATCTTAATTTAAATGGTATCCAAGAAAGAAATACTGTTCGGGTACCTGTACCACCCCTTAGCGAAGAGCTTCGCAAAGATATCGCCAAACAAGCAAAACAGCAGGGTGAAAAAGGAAAAGTTGCCATCCGAGACATTCGTCAAAAAGGAAACGATCTAGCACGCAAGCAAAAAACTGACGGTACTCTCGCAGAAGATGAGCAAAAAAAGTTAGAAAAGAAGATCCAAGACCTCACAGATGAGTTTTGCAAAGAGGTTGAAAAGCTCACGCAAGAAAAAGAGAAAGAAATCCTTACTGTTTAGTTGAGAAAAAAGACGGGTATTTATACAATAGATGGCAACCTATGTATGAGGTGCGGTAAAAGAGGAAGCTTCCTAAAAAAAGCGCCTCTCTAAACCACTTAATAGATATGGCCCCATCGTCTAGCCCGGCCTAGGACACAAGATTTTCATTCTTGCAACAGGGGTTCGAATCCCCTTGGGGTCAAAGTTATAAGAGCCTTTAGCTCAGCTGGTAGAGCATATCCCTTTTAAGGATAGGGTCGTTGGTTCAAACCCAACAAGGCTCATTCTCTCGTAATAAGGCTGCCAATCGCAGCCTTATTTAGACTCTTAAAAATCTATAGCTTAAACCAAATTTCCTATATTCTTTCATTTTTCTAACATGGAAGGGGTCTATGCTTCGTACAGCTCAGGTTATTAGTTTAGGATTTTTAATAGCAGTAGGAGCCGCTTATTTTACCTATTCGTATGATAGTCGAAATTCGTTAGCTACAGCTTCTCTAAAAACCTCTACACTTCTTGCAAGTAAATGCGAAGATACTATCCTTACGGCAGGAATTTTAGAGAATAAAACACCTCTTTTGCCGCTGCTAACGTTAAAGCAAGATGGTTTTGCTTTATATAAATATCCAAGACAGGCGCTGGAAGATTTTGATCCAGGTTATAGAAAGTGGCTGCTTGTTTTTGAAGAGTATCAAGGCGAAGCTCTACCTTCCTATGAGATGAAGCGTTTTTTAGAAATTCCGGGGGCTGATAAAGATGGATTTGTGCTTTCAGAGCCTCTTGAAACAACCTTAAAGCCTAGGTTTGAAGGCTCATCTGAAAATGAACCTCCGATACAAAAAAATGGAGCGCATGTGGAGGAGCCGCTTGATGTACTTACTTTTACAAAAGATTGCCCCGGCATGATGATTAGTGAGAGGGGCTTTCTACCGGGAGAGCGCATTACGATTCGAACGAAATCTAAAGAAAAAGCAGGTTATCGAGAGGTGAGTTTTTGTCCCCATCCCCTTATCCTAGGAGATAAAAGTGGTAAACAACTGGCAACTGCGGAATTAGCAATACTTACGCCTACCTACTATAGGCTACATATCGATTTTGATAAAACCAATAGGTTACGTAGCGTTGTATCAACCTCTCTTCACGAAAGGATTGAAAATCAGATAGAGCAGACCCAATCTATAGATGTCATGTTTTGTCCAGCTGTCCTAGGAGCTCCTGGAGGATCTGCTGTGTTGCAATTTACCTACGAAGATGGAAATTGTTACGAGTTAAAGCTACCGTGGGGATTAGAATTGATAGCCCATGCAAAAGGCGAGAAATAAGCCTTTCTCTCTCATGTGCTATAATACAGAATAAATAAACATTTATTCTATGTGCGCTTTTTATGCGGGCCAACCCCCTGATGCTGCGGTTGCAGATGGCTTAAAGCAAGCCCTTACGGATCCAACTACCTCTTTTTATACTCTATTGAATCTTTTTGGCTCGCCAGGGCTTGCTATCATCTTTAGATTTCAAAACGATATGGTTGATGGCCCTAAAAAAGGCTATGCGCTTATCGATGAAATTTTACGCCTTGCTGATAAAAATCCAGCGGCTATCGCTAACCTTCAGGCTATGACAAAATCGTTAGTATGGTGGCTTGGCCTTGCAGAAGCCTTTAAGACAAAATTTCTAAGTGGGGTCGAGCTTCTTCCTGATAATACTCCTGAGACAGGAATCGGCCTTCTTATAAAGGCAGTTTATAAAAATAGTGGGTGGAACGGTATCATAGATCAGGCGCTCCATGCGATGTATCCTCCTCAATTTACAAAGGAGCATGTTTTAGAGTCTTTAAAGCATGCGGGTATAGCTGGAGTGTATACGGCTCAGAACTCTGTTTATAGCGTTTTAAAAAATGGTGGCTTACAAGATAAGTATACCCTTGATACCTTACTTACTAGCATAAATGAGCCTGGGGTTCTTTCTCTCTTATATCGCTTTATTGGAGGTTTCAGTTATCTAAACCGCTATCGATTAGATGGAAATAACTTAGTAGATGAAGCTTTATCTCTAAATGATCCAAATGCTGTAGAAAAACTTATTACCATAGGCTTTGATTTAAAAACGCCTAGCAATCTTTATCTCCAAGAGGCAACGGGCCTCTCTTTGTTTATGGCAACTGCTTGTCGTGATGTTTCTTATGAGCCTTTTAATGCGCTTATTGCTCGTATTCCTAAAACAGCAGAGTATGTTGTTGCTCTAAAAGAGTGGCTAAAGCTGTTACTAGAGTATATTAGATTTCACGTCATAATTAAAACCAATTTAGGACGCCTCGGCGATAGCTATGCAACTACACGATATATGCTTAGCTCCTTTGCTGTGATGCCAGAACTTAACACTATACCTTCACGCGTAATCCCTGTCCTAGAGAACTTCTTATCTTCGGTTGATGGTGTTGTAAGTGGTTGGCAAGAGCCTCAGATGAAGTCTATACCACTGCTAAATATAAGACTTGCAGGAGCTGATGCGAGTGGTCCGTCTCTCTCTTTATTAACGCTCCTAAGCTACTATATTTTACAACCACCGAGCAATCAGCTCTTCGAGGTAAATCAAAATATGGGGGAGACCCCTGATGAGTATGGGGTCGGTGGTCAGGATATTGCCGGTCCATTAAATGGCACTACGATTACCTACGCCCATGTGGGTAGTACGGATCTTCGCGGCGTTTATAAGACCCCCTGGAGCTATGTTGATGAAGATGGCCATAGCCATCCGACAGCAGGTTCTAATATCCAAACAAATTTCGATACGGGTATTGTGAGCGCTAGCATTATTACCGGTATTTTTTATACAGGTATCGTCTACAGGCATAACTTTTGGGGTATTGGTACAATTCTGGATTGGGCCCCTTTTGTCTACAGTAGAGAAACATCTTCTACAACAGAAGAGGGAATCGCTCTTAGAGATATAATTATTTAATAGCAAGCAGCTTATGTATATTTTTTTTCTTCAGATATACTCTTAATAAGAAAGAGAATTTAATTTTCTTTTTATACCTATACCGAGAGTAATGCAAGAATCGGGATGTGGCAAGAAGGTGCCTCGCATTTAAAATAGGCAAAGCTGGTGCCAAAATTAGCCAAACTTAAAAAGTTAGCTAATTTTAGCAATTTTAAAGACGAGAGCTACCGACGAAGCCAAAAACCAGTTTTTGAGTTCACTTGGGTGTATAATTCATTAAAAAGGAAGAAGTTTCATGTTTGGTAGAGTCCCTCCTAAAAAAACAAAGTTTACAAAAAGAGAGCCGAAGCAAAAAAAGCATATGGTTCTTAATAAAAAGGCGATGGAAAACGTAAAGCAGCTTGTAAGTAAAGGGGATTTGGGGGTTGAAGGTAGGTGGTCTTCTCTTTCTATAGAGGAAAAAAAGCGTTTTATAGCGAGTAATCCGAAAGAGTACGAGAGATGGTTCCTTATCGTAGATAAGAACAACAAAGATGAGACTGATATCTTTCGATACGATCTACCGATTGGAGACTTCTCCTATGTATACAGAGAGGCCCTTTTAGACGCTATTGAAGAGTCAAAGCATCTACTCAATCCTAGAGAGCAAGATCTTTTAGAGAAAAAACTCCTGGGCTTTTGTGAAGAGCCTCTTTTAAACGATAGAGCCTTTAAGGCTGCCGCAAAGTTGATCAAAGAAGGCAGAGTAGAAAGAGCGAAAGGCCTTTGGAAGATACCCTCTAAGAAAGAAAGAGAGACCTTTATGAAAGAAAATGGTCCGAGAGAGTATGAGAAGTGGTTTTTTGCTGTCGATCGCAATATGACAGATGCCAAAGATATAGATCGTTATTTCTATCCCTACGGGAACTTTAGAAAGGTATACAAAGAGGCGCTAGAAAACCTCTACGAAGATGGCGAAGAGGAGATGCAAGATAGAGTCGCTCCTTTGTTAGAGGCTATTAAAGATTTAGAAGATTAAAAAAGGAAAACAATATGGATATACAATTAAACAGCGATGGACTTAAGCAAGCAAGAGAGTTTGTAAGAGCTCATAAATATGATTGGTATAGCGATTGGACGCCACCTACAGGGGCTAAAGAAGAGGAGTTTATCAAGGCAACGGGCACTAACCTAAAAGCCTATTCTAAATGGTTTTTAGGAACGAATAGAGCGCAAAAAAAGGGGAAGGATAAGTACGAATATATTTACGGTGACTTTGAAAAAGTCTACCTTAGCGCCCTTCTTGATATCGAAGATAAAGTTCGCCAAGATGCAAAGAACGACAAGGATGCAGCAGAGATCCTAGATGCTGTGCAAGAGCTTCGCGAGCTTATATATGCCGATCTTATGCAAGGCGCCCAAAAAGTATACAAACAGCTCAAACAGGGTGGGCTCTCCGGTGGCTGCAATGGCTGCTGCGACTGCTACTAACCACCACCACATCTAGGCTAAAAAATATAAAAGACCTCTTACAAGAGGTCTTTTATCTTTTTGGGATTATAGAAAAAAAAGATCGGCCAATTCTAGCTTCGACAAATCGCCCATCACTCAGGGCTCGCGTATGGTATACAGCCTCACCGCCTAACGGCCCCTGCGGGCTCGTGATAGCCAATTTCTCTTTGCTATAATCGGCTGCCGGCTACAACCAAAAGTGGTTGTAGGCCTTAACAAAAGGTCGCTAAAGCCTAGCAACAGCCGTACTACGTCGGCTGTAAAATCCATCAACTTGATGTGTAATAAATTGTGCAGCGAACGCAAGTATCGCTGCTGTTAATGGCAGCTATAGCTAAGCCACCTTATGTTAGTTCGAAAGTCACCGTAAGTGTGACTGAAGCCGGCAGCCAATTATAGCAAAGAGAAATTGGCTATCACGAGCCCGCAGGGGCCGCAAGGAGGTGAAACAGTATTCTATACGTGAATCCCGAGTGATGGGCGATTTATCAAAGCTAGAATTGGCCAAACTTCTCTTTTTTCTATCTAGAGATTTTATACAAAAGACCTCTAGGAGGTCTTTTGTATTTTCTTGGCGGGGGATTGGTAGAGGGGGAGGGTAGTGAAGAGGGATAGGAGGAGGGTGATGGGGAAGATCGAAAAGGCAATGAGAAAGGCGGTTGGTGAGTAGAGGCGAGTATCACCCATCATAGCCCCTGTCCAGAGCTTGTCTAAGAGAAACCCTACGAAGGGGCCTGCAACCATAGGCAGTCCCATGACGGCCATCCCAGCGATGCCCATAGAGGTGCCAGTGAGCTCTTTTGGATTGACTTCAGCGATGATAGGGTAGCTTAAGATCTGCGAGCTGGAGAAGAGGCCGAGGAGGAAAAAGAGGGTTAAAAGAAGGAGCTCTTTGCCAGTGGGTGCAAATAAAATCGCCATTACGGTGACAAGGGTTGTCATCGTGCCGAAAAAGAGCCAAAAGCTACGGCTTTTGTATTTATTAGCAACATGGCCATAGATAGGTGAACCGACGATTGTTCCCATACAGATCATGCTAGATATAAGAGAGCTCTTTGCGAGGCTAAGGCCGTGGACTTGCATCAGAAAGAGGCTACCAAAGGTAGCGCCGAGGAGCATTAGAGGAAGGTTTAAAAAAGCTGTGTAAAAGCCAGCGGAGAGGTTTTTTATATTGGCAAGAGAGAGGCGAACGCTTTGCCAAAAGGGTAGGGTTGTATCAGAGGCTTTTTTAACTTCACGGTCATGTACGAAGAGGTAGATAAGGGCATAGATAGCAACGCCTACAAAACCATCAAAGAGAAGGGTCTTTCTCCAGGTAAAGAGAGAGGCAAGGTAGGCGATAGGGGACTGAGCAATGACGCCGCCTAGCATACCCACTGTTATCACAAGTCCTACAATAAAAGATTGCTTCTCTTCTGGAAACCAGCGCGCAATTAACATCATGCAAGAGAGAAAGCAAAAGGCGTTGCCGATACCAGAGAGAAAGTGGCAAAAAGCTGCAGAGACAAAGTTTGTTGCAAAAGCAAAGCCAAAGGTTCCGATAAGGCAAAGCAGGAGGGCGCTCAAAATAATTCGTCTCGTAGAGAAGCGATCAAGAAGGATCCCTGCAGGTAATAGGACTAAAACGTCTGCAAAGAGGTAGACAGAACAGAGGTTGCCAAAGGCTGTCGCGTTCATGGAGAGATCTCTCATGAGAAGTGGCGCAATGGCGTTCATCATATGAAATTGCATCAGCTCGTAGGCGAAAAAGAGAGCTGCCGAAAAGGTGACAAGGTAGGGAAAAAGCCTTGGGAAGGTTTTTAAAAAATAGTCTTTCATTAAGAGATCTTCTCCTCTTGGGCTACTTTTTCTTTAAAACATTTCATACATTGGGAGATATAGCTCTCATTGCCACCGATTTGGATTTGCGCCCCTTGTGTTACAGGATTTCCCTCCGCATCGATACGCATGTTCATCGTCCCTTTGCGGCCACAGGTGCAGATTGTTTTTATCTCAATCATCTCTTCTGCCCAGGCAAGAAGGTACTTACTTCCTTCAAAAGGCTCTCCTAAGAAGTCAGAGCGAAGCCCATAGCAGAGCACTGGCAGGCCTAGGTAAGTCGTAATGCTCGTTAGCTGCGATACCTGCTCTTTTTTTAAAAAGTGTGCTTCATCGACAAGGATACAGCGAAGATTTTGTAAAATATTTTTTTTCTCTTCCACGGCCTCAAAAAAATCAAACTTGTCATCGAAGGGGATGGCATCTTTTTTTAAGCCTATCCGAGAGTAGACAACCGTTTTTTCAAAGCGCGTATCGATTTTAGGGGCAAAAAGAAGGGTCTGCATCCCACGCTCTAAATAGTTGTAACTTGCTTGTAGTAAAGTGGTACTTTTCCCTGCGTTCATAGCAGAGTAGTAAAAATAAAGTTTTGCCATAAGGGACCGTCCTATGAATAGAATGTAGTTTAGAGGAGGAAGGCTTCTTCTGCAAGTAATACCCATCTTTAAAATTAACAGTGCAAATTTGCATCGTCTAACACGCCATCTTTGAACGATCGTTTCTCACTCATATTCACTAATATGAGCTTCAAAACGATCGTTTAAATTTGTCGCATTATCCAACTCAACTTTGCACTGTTAATTTTAAAGATGGGTATAAGAACTCTGCAAAGGCAAGGTCTTGTCGTGAGGTGATTTTAAAGTTTTTCTCTGACCCTTCTACGATATGGACCGGGTGGCCCGCTTCTAAAATCAGGCTGCAGTCACAGGGAGCATCTTTCATTTTGCTCTTTTTATGCGCCTCTAAAATAAGAGAGTAGGAAAAGCTCTGCGGTGTCTGCCCGCGGAGAGCTTCGCCTCGTTTAGCAATAGAGAAGCTTTTACCGTCTTTGACAAGATTTATCGCATCAGGAGAGGGGATGCATGTGTTGACAGCTTGGTATTTTTGTACAGCCTCTACATGGCGCTCTAAAATAGCATGTGTTAAAAAAGGCCTTGCTCCATCATGAATGAGCACGTAATCGGTGTGTTTACTAAGTGCCATAAGACCTTTGTAGGAAGAGAGCTGCCTTGTCTCTCCACCGGTCACGCTATTAGGAAGGTTTACACCCTCTGGCGCTACAAGAATAATCTCTTCAAAAAGATGAAAAGAAGTGAGTGCTTTGAGAGCGTGTTCATAGAGCTTTTTGCCTTTAAGTTCTTGAAACTGCTTTGGTATAGCGGTGCCAAAGCGCTCGCTCTTGCCTCCCAGTAAAAGTATAGCTCCAAAACGCATACCCTTTATATGCCTAAAGCTTGTTTAACTTGTAAAGGTTTTTAGCTAAGAAGCTCCTACAGGAATAGCTCCCTCTACATCACCCATCAGCGGCGCTCTGTGTAGAGTCTGCGCACGCTGGATCGCCTCGCGTCTTCTTGCAACTTCAGCAGATCGAAACCACTTCTCTAATTGGCTCTTATGGTATTTATCTCTGACGGGGGCGCGATGTCTAAGGACTTTATCCATAAAGAGGCGCTCTTTTTCCCATGTATTAAAGCCCTTCTCTGCCAATGTTTGAAGCTCTTCGGCAGTATAACCTTCTATTTGTCCATCTAAGAACTTTAACTCGGCAACTAAGCCGATAAAATCTCTTGATGCTACTATTTGTGGGATGCAATCCAAAATATCTTGCTGGAGAACTTTTTCTGTCCGTATATCGTATGTAAAGTCGTATGTACCGTGACTAGGAGAATGCCACCTTAGCCCTCTGTCTTCTAAAACATCTCTAATAGTAACTTTTGTAATTTTACGAGATGGGGTAGAGGGATATCTCTCAAAACAGACTGTGATACGTCCTACACGGTGCATACGATCGTCAAATAAAACCCTTTTATGGATAGGATCTGTGCGCTCTTGTGGTAAAAATGGCTCTGATACATGCAGCCTTCGATCAAAGGAAGTGTCTTTAAGAAGGGCCGCTACACCGTGTGTTGTAGCGCTCTTTGGGTGTGGTAGGTAGGAGGTGACTTTATCTCTCTTATCATTTGTCTGAAGGGTTAGCGTCGTCTCGCTCTCTTGCTCAGCCTCTTTTTCTTGCATCTGTTCTTGCTCAACCTCTAATTGCCCTTCATCGCTATCTACAGTCATTGTAGCTACCTTCTCGGGTAGATGAGATTGCAAAGAAGTGAAATCTACAGCTCGGAGAGCGGCAAGAAGAGGCTCTGGGGAGAGATCTCTAAACTCTCTTTCTACCTCACCAATCAATCTATCTCTAAGAGCATGTAGTTCTGCGACTGGGTCAGCCTCTGCTCTTACAATGGCGCGATTTGCTTGGAAATAGCTGCCGCTCTTTTCATAGGAGCGGGGGGTAGAAATCAAGAGCCTCTCAAAGCGATCAAAAAGAGGGAGAAAGCGGTCGAGGTCAGCTTCTTGTAAGAGCGCTCTTTTAGCAAACTCACGAAGAAGATGCTGTAACTTTTGTGGCTGCGCTCTAAAGCAATCGATACGCTCTTGCTCTTGTTGGTTTTTTAGCTTTCTTTCTACGATAGCATCCACGGTTGTTAAGCTAGGAGCTAAGCTAGAGGATGCTAAAATAATTTTTTGATAAAATCCGCGCATCCGGCCTTCTTGTTGGCTGAAGGTCTCCATTGTATCTTTTTCGTTTACCGTCAAAACGGCTACGGCATCTTTTGGAAATACCTGATCAGAACCGCGTGTTTGGGCCTGTGGGAAGTAAAAGCCGCTCTCTTCTAAAGAGGCGCCGGCGCTACCAACAAATCCAACTGAGCCATCAAGCCTATAAAAAGAGACTTTTTTAAGACGCAGGTTTTTGCTCATCATATAAGCTGCCACATCTTGTGGGTTATATTCACGAAAGGCGCCAGAGCCGTCGATCAAGACAGAGAAACCGGTTTTGTTTGTAGTAAGTGTGTCAAAGAGCGCAAAAGGAGTTCTTGGATCGTATCCGAGAACCTTAGGGTCGGCTCGTCTCTTCAAGCGGGCCACCATTTCTGCCTGGATCCGAGTAGCCTCGTCTCTATCTACAGCAATACCGTCTTTAACAGCGTGGAGGGAGCCAACAGTTGCTGAAACTCCTGAAGTTTCCCGGCTCATAGCAGCGGCATCTTGTGGTGTCATAGAGGCAACATAGCCACCAGAGGAAAGATCGTGTAAATGTCTCTCTAAGAAGAAAGGCATAAGACGTCTTGCATGGATTGGAAAAAGCTTGTTGATCACCTTATCTAATTCATCCTTTGCCATTCTGCCATACACGTCTAAAGAGCCATCGGGGATGATCTCGTGGAAGCGCTCTTCGGCAGCTCTTCTCTCCTCTGAATTAGGAGGCGTTTTTCGCCACTCGGCAGCTTGCTGATAGATCCAATCTTTAAAGCGCAGTTCAGGGGTTCCATATTGGTGGTAGTGTTGGGTTAAGTAGCACACATCTTCTACCATATTGCCAAACTTAGAGCCTTTTCTAGGCTCTCCGCTTACGCAAGGGATAATGGCTGCGGCATCATCGCTCAGTTGATAGCGAGTTTTGCCTGATTGGCTGAGGGTTAGGCCTAAGTACGTAGTTATAAGATCTTTTACAAGAGCAATAACATCTTTCTCCTCATCAGAGAATCCATCTAGTTTAGCAAGCACAGCCTCGCTTTCGCCTTCAAAATAGGCTAATAATAGCTCATTTAAAGAGGCATCTCCTTTGGCATGTTTTTTTGCTAAGGTAGTAGCAAGAGTTTTGAGTGCGGCTTTGCGTACAGCCTCAGGCATCTCTCCTTGGAGATTTTGAGCTAATCCAAGAGAGGGGTCTTCTTTAAGAAGATCGTATACCTCCATAGCTGTTTTAACCATAAAGAGAGGGAGAGGAGCTGCTCCCCCTATCTGTAGCTGTATGCGGTGTTTAGGATTGCTCGGTTCATCAAACTCATCCATCATACGCCGTTCGGTATTCTGAAGAAGGTTTAGTGTCTTTTGGAGATATTTCCAGTGTGAAAGAAGTAGGGGATCTATCTCCGCACCCTGGCCTTTTAGCCCTTTTATTTGGCGGCTAAAGTTGATAAAGATCTCTTCTAAGAGAGGCAGAGACTTGTAGTCCGTAAGAACGCACCCTCTCTCTTTTATCGTATCTAAAAGCTGTTTGTACCAGCTTTTAAAAAGGGAGACGCCATCTGTTTGTAGCGGCATGCTAAGGTTAAAGCGTAGGGTAAAGACTTTAGCTTTAAAAGTATTCTCAAGCCTGTGGTTTAAGATTGCGAGCGCCTCGTCGTATAGATGAGGGAGGACTTGTAAAGTGACAAGAGTTTTACCATTTGCTGCTAAGAGCGCACGTAAGACAGTCAATACGGCAGACTTGCCAGAGCCTGTGCCGGCTTGGATAATGGTTGATGGATTTCCAACCATTCTCTCTAAAAGAGCAAGCTGGCTGGTCAGACCCTGCCCTCTGAAGGTAAGGGCGTGAAACGCCTCAAAGCAAAGAAACTCTGGATGTTTTGCTACATCATAAGGCCACGGCTCTGTGACGAGAAGGCCCACTCTCTGTTTAGCACCATTTTCGCCCTGTAGAAGCTCTCGCCGACAGGAGCTTGCGTGTTGCAAAGCGACCTCTACAGTAAAGTAGGCGATAACGCTCTCTTTTAAAGCTAGAGGATCAACCCCTTTTGGCAAGAGACTCTTTTCAGCAAGGGCTGTAAAATTGTCTTGTAATAAGGCAACCGCTAGATCGCTAAAAGAAGCCATAGCTTTTGTTTTAGCGAGGATCTCTAACTGCTCTAGAGGATCAGTTGAGATGGTTAAAGCAGTTGTAATCTCAGTGCGCCTCTTCTCTTTTTCAGCTCTTAAGGTAGCAATTTTGGGGTCGAGTACCTCTTTGATGAAAGCCTTTTGCGCTTTTTCAGAGGGGGGTAAAAGACCATCAGGTAAAAGATACTTGCCGAGCGCCTCTTTAGCAAAGAGGCGGGGAGGGCCGCTTGGTGTTAAGCTAAGAGCTGTTTTCAAATCGGCGTCTGTAAGAGCTTTTCCGACTGCAAGCTCCTCTTCTAATTTTTTCACCCCAAAGTAAGGAACGCCGGCTGTTACTTCTACAGGAGGTGTGTAATCAGGTAACGTATTATAACTCTCAGGTGTTTCTTGCTCTTCGACAAAAGCCATGATCCCTTTGAGATCTTCTGGCGAAATGCGTAGAGATGGTGGTAGCTTTCTCTCTTCTGGTAAATAGCCCTTTAAAAGCTCTAAGAGCATGCCAGATAGCTGACGTTTCTTGTGTTCTCGGGCTTTGCTGCCGCCGATCCGTTTCCATAACTCATTTGCCACCTTAAGAGCTAAGGCTGCCGTATAAGGAGGGTCAAAAAACCTTCCTTTACTTAGAAATAAAAAGAGCTCTTTTGTAATAGCAGGGCTTGCCTCTAAAGCAGTTATACCATCTAGAGCAGCGCCTGCCTCTTCATAATGACCCATATACATTAGATGTGAAATAACCTCTAAACGTGTTGCTACCTGATCTCCTTGTGGGTAGAGAATTTCGCCGGTATGGGCTTGTATGTCAACTACCGTGGCGGAGAGTTTTTCGGCGCTGCTGCCAAAAACTAGATGCGTTCTTGCAGGCGTATATGGATTATTCGTATGAGTCATATCCCAAGCAGCTTGTAAGAAATATATAACAAACGCAAGCCCTTTTGGGAGATTTGGCTGAAGTTTTAAACTTGTAGAAGATTGTGGCGCTAGAAGTAATTTGTTTGGACGACCCGCCTCTGTCGGAACAAGGAGAAGAGAGGCTCCAATCCCTTTTCGCTCTTTTAAAGAGGAGGCTTTTAATACATAGCCTGGATACTCTTTGGAAACAAAGCTATTGCCTCTTCGAGCAAAAGTTAAGCCATAGCGGACAAGCTCTATCTCTTCAACAGCATCTTTAGCCCCCCATACTACGATTTGAGAGGGGTTTTCTATAGCAGCAACCATTTTCATGATGGGGTGATCAATCTCATGGCCGCTACAAATTTGTCGTGCTGGGACCGCCATTTCGCCTCTGAGGTCAGAGACCGTGGTCGCTGTCCAACCTAAAGCGCCGCCCTTGCCATGGATACGGAAGAGAGCTTTGCCAGCGTCTGAGACAGCGTAAAGGGTGTTTGGATCTTTTGGATCTCTAAAGAGTGTTTTTGGTAGGATAGCTGGCAGTCGAGGGCTCTTTCTAAAATGGTCTCTAATTTTCTTGGCAACGGCTAAGGCTTGTTTTGCATAGCCTTTAAGACCGCTTTCTACAGGAGCAAGCCTTAGCTGATTGAATAAAGAAGCAAAAAGATCTTCATGTTGCGCTGCTCCTTCAAATGATACGGCTTGAAGAGGCTCGTCCGAGATCTCTGGCATAGTTCTATAAAATGCATAGCTACCGTTTTTATCTTCGATTTGGCAGTAGTTACCTTGTTTATCTTTAAAGGCGTAGAGGCGGTGTGTCTCTGTCAGATCTTTTTTTGTCATGAAGACGGGCTCTGATACAATGTCTGGAAAGTGTGATAGAAATAGAGGATGAGCGTAGATCGCCGGCGGTAAAAGAGCTGTAGAGCCCCCTTCACGAGCCTCAAGGCTGCGATCTAGTAGATTTATCGCGTGGGTCCCATTTGTAAAGGCTGGAAAGCTACCCTCCCAAGGAGAAGTAGTAAGGCTATAGCCTTTTTGTAGACAGACTTGATCTAAAATATGAGACAGCGCCTCACGACTAAGGCCCCCTCCATTTGATACTGCGTCCATCCATAAATGGTACTTTCTTTCAAGATAAGCAAGAATATCGGGAGGGACTGGGATGCCACTATGTTGTGATACTTCTTGCATATCTATGACAAGAGTGCATACATCTTCTTCTGTAAAAGAGGGCTTTTCTAGAAGATGGCAAAGGGCGGCAACTTTAATAGCTTTAGCGTAAGGAGTAAAAGAGGCCTCTTTTTCTGCTTGCCTAAGTCTTGGTAAGGCGTTCTTAAAATCGAAAAATGCCTCTGTAGAGATCCCTCTTTGTTTATAAATGCCGCGAAGCTTTTCGCTCATCCGGATCCAAAAGAGAAGAGAGCGCATCTCTTCCGCATCGATCTCTATCTTAGCTAGAGATTCTCTAATTTTTTTGGCAAAGGTTTTAGGGAGCTCTTCTCTAGGCACGCTATTGGCAGAAGACGAAGGGGTTGTCCATAAAGCGTCAAAAAGCGTATCTATTTGGGATTGTCTGAAAAAAACTTGATAGACAAAGGTCTCTATAGCTTCATCTTTTAAGAGAGTATCGTGGTTTTCAAAGAAGGCAAGAAATTCAGAAGGCGGGCCGCCAGCTAAAAAAAGAAGATCGGTTAGATCTTCCTTCGCAAAAAGGTGTCTTTTTTTCTCGATCAGGGCTCTTGCCATATACCCGGTGTGGTGAGCAAGGAGCGTCTTGCTTCTTGTCTGTTCTTCAGCGGAGAGCTTTCTTCTTCCATTCCACAAAGAATCATAGGGATTAAAAGGGGTAACCCCTCTCTCAAAAGTCGCTTGCACCGCGCTATGCCAAGCCTCTCCTTGATGCTCCCAGTCAAAAAGTTTCAAGGTGCCTTCTGGATCATGGGCGATCGCTTCAGGAGTATCGCGATAGCCTCTAGAGCTATAGCCGTCTCTCCAACATTTGCTGTAAGAGGTGTCTGTTATGGTTTCTATATAGCCCCCCTGGCTACCAATGTCCAGATGTTTGGAGCCACCTAAAAGGGAGGGCGGTAAAAGCGCTGTCCATCCATGTGCTAGAGGATGTCCATCTGCATGGGCGTCGTAGCTATCGGTTCCTGTGAATGCTAGTTCAAAAGCTTTAGTTAGTTGTGCCTGTGCAAAGACAACAGGCAGCGTTTTAGTCTCTTTAGAGGGCGGGTTTTTTTTATTATACCATCGATTTATTCCAAAACTTCTGTAAAAAGCTTTTCGGAGAGGCTTCTCTTGATCGACTAGAGGGCAGCTCTCGTAATAAGATTTGATTCTCATAGATAGGCTGGCATTTAGAGGTAAGCCATCCTGAAAAAAATACTCCTCCAAAAACAGGATGATACTACCCATTTGCTCTATGGCTGGTCCAGCTTCTTTGGGTAAACGATGATTTTTTCTCTCTAGTCCCTTTACAACTCTTTTAGAAAGAGCGTGGAGTTTTTCCATAAGAGGGGCTGCTCGCTCTCTCATAGTAGCACTTCCCCAAAAAGGGGCAGGAACACGTTTTCCCTCTATATACCTAAAGGTTTCGTCAAACATAAGTTTGCTGGCCAGCTCTATGATCTTATAAGGAGAGGCCGTTTCAGGAGAGAGCTTCTCTAGAGCCTCTAGAACAGCTTCATCACCCTCTAGAGCAGTTTGTGTAAAGACTCTATCAGAGGGAGGTAGCGCTGTGGCTTCTCTCAAAGAAGGCTCTTTTACTTTTTCTGGTAGGGCAATTGAGGGAGCGCGCGTAGCATTAGCCGTGATCGCTCCTGTAGGTTTATCGGATGGCATTTTTGAAGGGGGGTGAGAGGCCCCTTTTGCACTCGCCTCTACCTTATCTAAAAGCCTCTGGACAACTGCCATCTCTTTCGTAATTTCAGCAAGATCGGCCTCTGATAGGATCCCTCTTTTGTGCGCTCTAAGAGTATCTCTAGAGACCGTGCGCGCGAGCGCCTCCATAATAGGAATTTCAGGAGAGTCAGCTGTTGCGGTCTCTCCATGCTCTTTTACCATCTCAAAAAGCACCCCTGCTTCCATCCGTAACATAGCTCTTTTGGCAGAGTGAGCTTCATAGCCAGCAACTCTGTTTGTCTCTTCCAGGAGAGTCTTTAGACTTTTAACAAAATTGGCTGTTTTTGTTTTTGTAGGGGAGGCTTTATGTGCTTCTAAAAACTCTTTGAGAGGCGCTAAACCTTCAGCAAGCGTTGGAGGGGGTTTCGGGCGATCCTCTTCTTTTTCGTAGCGTTTGTAAGGATCGAGTTTTTCTGGAGCCTCTAGATGCTTTAAAAGAGTCTCCATCTTGCTAGGGTCAATATTACGGTAGTTCCAGACGGTATGGATCTCGGCTTCCCCATCATACTCTTTTTTACTCTCGCCTCCCAAGGTCAGCATAATAGGCCCTCTTCCCATCACTTTAAGAGAAAGCCCCTCTTTAGTTTTTGTGAAGAGGCAGAGAGCAAAATCATGCTCTTCTCCTTCTCTAGCAACCACCAGTCTAGATTCTCCCTCTTTGAGAAGAGAGAGATCTTTAAGGCGAGCGTTTATCGTACCCCTAAGAGTTTCCCAGTCTTTCTTTTTAGAGTAGGGGGTAGCTTGAAATGCTTCGAGAAGCTTGAGCTCTCTTTCAGCTGTATCAAGGTGTTTGCCAAAGGCTTTAGCAACATCGGTATCGCCTTTGCTTTTTTCTTTAAAGTAGGAGAATGCCTCTCTCCTGTTAAGTGTCGTTAAATTTATGGCTTGTCCAGCAGAGCTTCGATCAAAGGCACCAAGAAGACCTGTGTAATTAATTTTTTGAAATGGATAGAGGTAGGAGAGTATTTGTTTTACAAGGCGGACAATGCGTCTAGCAAGACGGCTTAAAGGGTCAGTTTTTTGCAGGCTCGGAGAGAGCTGTAAAATCTTTCGGTTTTTACCCAAAAAAGAAGTAGAGGAGGCTAATAGGGGAGGAGAGGTAGCTGTGATAGGGGGCGCTAAAGCCATAAAGATTCCTTAATCTAAAAAAATTATGGGTTTATTATAACAGTAGCAACAAAAAACTTCGATAATTTGTTAAGATAAAATAAAATATTTATAACAAAGTAAATTAAAACTTTTAGTTCGCTTTATTATAATTAAAAGACGTGCAAAGGTTTTTTGCTTTGCATAGCGCGATCTGCTGGGGGCGCTTTTGGGACGCTACTATAAGTAGATTCGCATTTACGGCGCTCTGTCCGTAAAATCACATCGACTGCTGCATAAGGACAAAGGCCGCGGCTTACATAGACACTCGCTCTGTAGCGCTCTTCTTCACTCAAGGCGAACAGGTAAATTTTTTGATATATAGGGCCTAGTTGGTCATAAAGAGCTCTCTCTTGCAAAGAGAGCTTTTCTTCTGACATCGTCTCTCTTTGTTGGATAGGAGAGCTGTTTTCGCTCTTCACAATCTCTGGCGCAGGCTCTAAAAGACTTGCACACAAAAGAATGGGCAAAAAGATTGTTGTAAGGAGTCTCCGATTAAGAATAATCATCGGCATCCTCTAAGTCTTCGTAATTGTCATCATCGTAGCTTCTATCGTCACTGTCATCCTCTTCGTAGCTCTCATAATCCTCTTCTTCATACTCTTCTGCTGGAGGGCGTCTTAACTCTTGTTGGCCAGGTGGATTGTAGTTGGGGGGAGGGTAATTAGAGGGGGGTGGGTTGTAGCCAGGGTTGGCAGCGATGTTGCTATCTAAGCTTGAGGAGCTTTGTCCTGCAGGAGACTCATGTACATCGTCATCGCTCATCTCCGATTCAATCGTTGCCATACTCTTTTGGGCAGGTGAAATGGCTGCTTTAGAAAATGTTGCGTTATCAGACTCCGCCTCTTCTAAGGAAGAGCTCTCTTCGCTTAGAGCCCCTTGAGCGCTGTTATCAAGGGGAGAGGTCTCTTCAGAAGCTGCAAGAGAGTCTTCTTCTGCAGGCAGAGCCTCTTCTAAAGCTTCATTTTCAAGCGCTTCGCTTGCAAGGGGGTTTTCTTGAGCAAGTCTCTCATCGAGGGTAAGCTCTTCTAAGTTGAGCTCTTTAGAGCTCATCTCTTTTTCTGTTAAAGATGTATCTTCTTCAGCTTTAAGAGTGAATAGATGTAGAGCTGTGCAAATAAAGGTAAGATAAGAAATTTGTTTCAACATAGCTCTCCTAACTAAAGTTTTCTAAACTCTACTGTTTAGGAATCGCTCTGTTTTTTTTAAACATATAAAGCGTAAAAATCGTAAATAATTAGTAAGGCGTTTATTATTAATCATAATAAAGTTTATCTTGAGGAAATTCTATTTTCCTCGTACATTGCAAATTATGGAAGAAAAACCTATCGAGTGCTCTCTCTGCCAAAGAGAATCCGTTATCACTTATAAAGAGGTAGTTAACGGTAAAATCCTCTCTTCTAGCATGTGCGCTAGTTGCCCACTTTTAATGAAAAAGCTCGGGCTCCCCACAAAGAATAATACCTGTTCGGGAGCGTGTGAGAAAAAAGAGCTTCTATGTACCTCTTGCCAAACAACCTTAGAGGCGATTCAGACAGGCGGGCGCCTTGGCTGTCCAGCGTGTTACCAAGTCTTTGAAAAAACTCTAATACAAGAGCTTACGCGCTCTCAAGAACTATATGTAAGGGATATCTCTATGTCAGAAAAAGATAAAAACCTATCGTTTCACCTTGGTAAAATCCCTGATAAACTAGAGGCCGGACACCTCTCTATTCGACTCGAATCTCTCCAAGCAGCTTTAGGAGAGGCGATTGCTCTAGAAAACTACGAAAAAGCTGCTGGTATACGCGATCAAATCAAATTGATTTTGGAGGGTACCGATGCAAGAGAGCCCAATACCTAAGGTCTTTTTTAACGCCTCCCCTTGGCAGGAGACGAAAAGTCCTTTTTGGCCCGCTTCGGTTTTTATTTTACGCCGTAATGTTAGCCCCTACTTCTTTCCAGATAATTTGAAAGAAAGAGATGCTCTTTCGGTTAAAAAACTTTTAGAGAAGGCTTTAACCCCCTTTCTTGATAAACCACGGTTTTTATCTAAAGATACGATTACCCCGTTAGAAAAAGAGTTTCTTTTTGAGCACTTTCTTCTCAATGAAGGCTATGAGCGTTTTGATGAGGGAAGAGCTCTTATTGTAGATGATACGGGTTCGCTCTTAGGTTTAATCAATGTAGAAGATCATCTCCATATCCATCTTTATACGACCAATAGAGATTTAAAAGCGGTATATACAAAGCTTGCAGCTATCGAGAAAGAGCTTAGCAAAACAATCCCCTTTTCCTTTTCAGAGCGCTTTGGCTACTTAACTTCCGATCCACGCTATGCTGGTACAGGGCTAACCTTGCAGGCTTTTCTTCATCTCCCGTTGCTTATCCAGCTAAAACATTTTAGTGAACTCAAAGATAAGCTGACCCCTGATGTTGTGGTTCGTGGTCTTGGTAAAGAAAATGAGTATGTAGCAGATCTAGCCCTCTTAGAAAATAGAGCAACCCTTGGCGTCTCTGAAGAGAATATCATAGAATCTGTCCAAAAAAATGCCGCTTTCTTAGAAGAGGAAGAAAAAAAAATCCAAAAGATGTTGTCAGAGGAGGAGAAAACCTTCCTTAAAGACAAAATCGGTCGCAGCTTCGGCCTTCTCTCGCATGCGCGCTCCCTCTCCATACAAGAGGCGCTTACCTCTTTCAGTTTTATTGAGATTGGTAAAAGGCTTAATTGGGTTCAAGGAGAGTTCTCTTTTCATGAGTTTTTCTTTAGCCTTAGAAGAGCCCATTTAGTCTCAGAGCCTAAGACTCCTATAGAGATCAATGAGGAGCGAGCCAAATTTTCTACAGCGCTCTTATCTAAGCTCCGACTCTCGTATGGAGAAAGCGAGTAATTGCATCATTATCGATATATACCGCTTCTACTTCAAAGGCCTAGAAATTTTTGCCTCAGCATCCCGGATTTTAAAATCATCTCCATAGCTAAACTTTTTAAGTTTAGCTATGGAAATGAAACTTCGCTATTTTAAATTCCGCGCGCGGAGATTGAAATTTTCAGAACCTTGAAGTGGAAGCAGTATATACCCCTTCCACTTCAAAGACCTAGAAATTTCTGCCTCAGCATCTCATATTTTAAAGTCATTTCCATCGCTAAACTTTTTAAGTTTAGCTGCTTCAATGACGCTGCGCTACTTTAAACTCCGAGCGCTGAGATTGAAATTTCTGGGCCTTTGAAGTGGAAGCAGTATAGACGCTTAGGCTTAGGCTTAGGTCTGCTTAGGTGTTTTAAGATTTTAATTAAACTCACTGATTATCAATATGATAAGCTAAAAATTCAGGTTTCTTGTCTTAAAAAATCAATCCCCAAAAAACTTTTTTCCATTTTAGGGATGGTAAAATAGGCTTATAAAAAAATCCCCAAAATGGAAATTGTCATTTTAGGGATCGATTTTATTGGTGCGTTCTTTATAATGAAGGGTAAAGTTAATCGGATAAAAAATGACAAATCCTCCATTCATAGGTCGTGAACCAGAAATTGCCAGACTGAAAGGTCTTTTAAGTAAGAAAAGCGCAAGTCTTATTGTTGTTCGAGGAAGAAGGCGAATCGGTAAAAGCAGGCTGCTTGGAGAGTTTGGAAAAGAAGTGAAGAGCTTCTTTTTCTCTGGCATGCCTCCTGTTGAGAAAACAAATGCTAGACTTCAAAGGGAAGAATTTGCTGGTCAAATGGAGAGGATGGGGTTGCCTGGCGCTAAATCTGATGATTGGAGTAATCTCTTCTGGTTTTTATCCAAGCACACAGAGAGGGGACGGGTTCTTGTTGTATTCGATGAGATATCGTGGCTGGGCGGGAAAGATCCTGCTTTTTTAGGAAAACTAAAAACTGCTTGGGATATGCATTTTAGCAAAAATCCTCAAATGGTTATGGCTCTTTGTGGCTCAATATCTTCTTGGATTGAAGAAAACATTCTTAGCAGCACCGGGTTTGTTGGAAGAATTACTATAGATCTCGTCTTAGAAGAACTTCCTTTGAATGTTTGTAATGCTTTTTGGCGTCCTAAAGAAAAGCTCATTTCCGCTTATGAAAAATTTAAACTTCTCTCTGTTACTGGGGGAGTTCCTCGCTACCTTGAAGAAATTAATCCAAAATTACCTGCGGAAAGAAATATCCAAAATCTGTGCTTTACCCAAGGAGGCCTTCTCGTTCGTGAATTTGATGAGATTTTTTCTGACCTATTTTCCAAACGCAGTGCAAGTTATAAAGAGATAGTCATGCGTTTAGCGGATGGGCCTAGAGAACTTTTAGAAATTTGTAAAGAGCTTCAACAATCTCGTGGGGGATTACGTAGCAAACATCTAGATGATTTAGTAAAGGCAGGGTTTATTCAAAGAGATTTCTCTTGGCATTTACAAGATGGAAAAGAAAGTAAAATAAGCCGGTTTCGCTTAAGTGATAATTATCTTCGCTTCTACTTAAAATATATTTTACGAAATCGCTCCAAGATTAAGAAAGGAGATTTTACCCCTTCTGTATTAACTAAATTTCCTGGTTGGGAAGGAATGATGGGACTTCAGTTTGAGAATCTTGTTGTTCATAATCGAAAAACGGTGTTGAAATTGATAGAAGTATCTTCAGAAGAAGTTGTTATGGATGGACCCTTTTTTCAAAGAGCAACAAAAAAACTTCCTGGATGCCAAATAGACTATATGATTCAAACAAGATTTCACACTTTGTATATCATAGAAATTAAGTTTTCAAAAGATCCTATAGGAAAAAAAATCATAGAGGAAATGCAGGAGAAAATAAAAAGATTAAAAACACCTAAACGGTTTTCAATTAGACCCATTCTGATTCATGTAAACGGCGTGGAAAGTGCAGTGTTAGATGAAGGATACTTTGATAAAGTGATTGATTTTGGAGAGTTTTTAGATTGATTTTTCTTATAAATTAAGAGCGAACTAAATTTTCTATACCGATTCTTGAATCACGAGTGGTTAGTAACAGTATAGAGCGCTCTTATATTAATTCTTCCGATTGGTATTACCTAAGCTCCGACTCTCGTATGGAGAATAGGGTAGGTAAAAAAGAAGAAATGGACCGTATTTACTATAAAATGTAAAAGGATGCTGCTTTCAATACGGCCGGTAATTTGAAAGAGAGTGCCGTAAAAAAGGCTTGCCACAAAGGTTAGTAAAAGATAGGCAAGATTTTGAATCACAAAGGCATGTGGCATAATAAAAATAAGCGATGTCACAACGATACTTAAAAAAGCGCCAAGCTTTGTCGGTATGTCTTTTGCAATCTCCCTTTGTAAAAACCCTCTAAAAAAAACCTCCTCCGGTAGTGCCACAAAAAAGAGCTGTAAGAGAAGAAAAAGAGGGGTTATCACCGGAAATTTAGGATCAAACACTACCAGTTCAAAGTAGTAAGCAAAAAATAGAAGCGTTGTGACAGCAAGAACAGCAGCCCCCGCTGTAAAGGCAAGCGTGCGGAGAAGCTCTCTTTTTGTGTGGATAAGCGGCAAAGAAAAGCCAAGGACAAAGATGGCCGCGAGAGGTTTATCATAGTTCATATAAAAGTTCATCGCTATGGCATCTGGGGAAGACTTCCAAAGAGAGAGGAGTAAAACATTATGAAACCCCTGGATAAAGTGGGTAAGTAAGGCAAGAGAGATAAGGGTCACAACCATCACTAAAAAGAGGCGAAAAAGGCTGTGCCACTCTCGCAAAAGAAATAGATGTGCCACTAAAAGAAGAGCGACGGGGATTGCGGCTCGAAGTTCCACGATACCGCTATAGTAGGCTGCGACAAAAGAAGCAACAAAGAGGATAAACCAGAAGCCGAGGTGCCTTTTGACCCACATCGCCACAAAGGCGAGGATCAATAGCAAAAAAGCAGCACCCTTGAGAGGCGCCTCAACCAATGGCTCCAACAGATACACCATTTCCGCAGTATATAGCAGATGTGAAAGAAAGTTGTAGGATTTTGTGTAATTTATAGTTTTTACACAAAAAGATAGATTAAAAATTAGAAAGAAAAAAGAGAACGGCAATTCTAGCTTTGACAAATCGCCTATCGTTCGGGTTCACGTATACAATACTGGTTCACCGCCTTAAGGCCCCTACGGGCTCACGATAGGCGATTTCTCTTTGCTATAATTGCCTGTAGGCGACAGTCACACTTACGGTGACTGCCGGACTAACAAAAAGGGGCTTAGCTAAGGCTGCTGCTAGCGACAGCCGGACTGCGTCGGCTGTAAAAATGGGGTAGGCTTGTTTCAGTAGAACGTTTAGCAAGTTGTGCAGCGAACGCAAGTATCGCTGGTGGTTGCTAGAAGCCACAGGCTCTAGCCACCTTTTATTAATTCTACAACCATTTTTGGTTGTAGCCGTTGACCGCTTTTGCGGGATGAAGAATCGTGCCAAGGGACGCCGCCGGCTGTCTTCTAGACGCGCTAGGAGTGCGGTGCGATAGCAGCAATTTTTTTGCTGCGCTCTTCGCCCGCAGAATGCGGTCCCCCTGTTAAAGAAATGGCTTTTTTGTTCGTTTTTTAGTCTTTTTCTCATTTTTAAAAAAAGAAAACGATACCCTCTAGAGGGTATCGTTCGAAGGAGGATGGGTGCTAAGAAAATCTAAGGGAGATGTTAGGTGGTTGGAGTTCTCTATTTTAAAGGGGTATCCCGTGAAGCAGGGTGTGTTTTTGAGAGACGGTGGGGTGAGTGTTGGTCCGTATCAATCTCTAAATATAAGCGATGGGGTTGGGGATAAGGAAGAGGCTGTTTTAGAGAATCGTTTGCGTGTTCAGGATGTACTTGGCGTAGAGAGGCTCTATTTTACAAAGCAAGTCCATGGGAAGGAGCTCTTTCTTGTGGATAAAGAGACAAGAGAGGTGCCTGTTTCTGATGGGTTGCTTACGAAGGAAAAGAATCTTGGTCTTGCGGTTCAGCATGCGGATTGCCAAGCGGCTATTTTTTATGATAAGCGCCAGCATGTTCTAGCTACAGCTCATGCGGGTTGGCGCGGTAATGTCCTAAATATCTACAAGGAGACGGTAGAGAGGCTAAAAAAGGAGTTTGAGAGTAGAGTGGATGATTTGCTTGTCTGTATAGCGCCAAGTCTTGGGCCTGATCATAGTGAATTTATCGATTACAAGAGGCTTTTCCCGAAGCAGTTTTGGCCTTTTCAGGTAAGGGAGAACTATTTTGACCTGTGGCAGATTGCTAGATTTCAGTTAGAGAGTCTCGGTATTCCGGGGGAGCAGATTGAAATTGCCTCGCTATGCACATACTGTTATGAGAAAGACTTCTTTTCTTATCGCCGTGATAAAGTTACTGGAAGAAATGTTACAGTCGCTCTCCTCTTATAATCGTTTGTGAGATTTGCTAAAAAAGAGCGCTTTTCTTAAAAGGAGAAAAAGAATACCTTTTTTCTCTATGCAGCTCTTGAAAGATCTTATATTTGTACAACCCAAAGTTTTTAAAGATGAGAGGGGTTTTTTTGTAGAGATCTATCAAAAAGAGCGCTACCAGAAGCTTGGTATCGATGTGGAGTTTGTCCAAGACAACCACTCCTACTCTAAGAAAGGGGTGATTCGGGGAATGCACTTCCAGAGAGGGCAAGCAAAGCTTGTCTCTTGTCCAAAGGGGCGTATCTTTGATGTTGCTGTAGATTTACGAGAGGATTCACCTGATTTCGGTAAATGGACAGGAGTTATCTTGGATGGTGAAAAACAAGAGCAACTCTATATTCCTGATGGCTTTGCCCATGGCTTTGCGGTGCTTTCTGAGGAGGCGCATGTCTTATATAAGCTCTCTAGCCTATATGATAAAGATTGCGAAAATGGCTTTCGCTTTGATGATCCTCAAATCAACATTAAATGGCCGATTTTACATCCTATTTTATCTATGAGAGATGAAAAAGCGCTCTCTTTTTCTGAGGTGGTATGAAGTTTTGGGTTGTCTCCGATGAGGGTCTTGTCGGGCGAGAGATGTGCGATTTTTTGCAAAGAGAGGCTGTCTCTTTTGTGGGTTCAAATCGCCATGAAGTCGATATTTTAGATGAAAAAGGGATCCTTGCTTTTTTCGATAAGCATAAGCCGACCCATATTGTGAATTGCGCAGCTGTTGCGATCGTCGATAATTGTGAGGCAAAAGATAGGGAGAGAGCTTTTGCTGTAAATGCTATTGGCCCCCAAAATTTAGCAAGGCTTGCTCGCATAAAAGGGGCAAGGCTCATCCATATAGGGACGGATTATGTCTTTGATGGCAGGGAGAAAAGGCCGTATGAAGAGGGCGATCCAGTCAACCCCATCAATGAGTATGGTTTTTCTAAATTAGAGGGAGAAAAGCTTCTCTTTAAAGAATATCCAGAAGCCGTAGAGGTGAGAACATCCTCTCTTTATGGTCTCGGGAAAAAAGGGCTCATTTGGTATATTCTACAGGCGCTACAAAGTGAAGAGATTGTCCAGGGGATCACAGATCAGACAAGCTCGCCCACAAATACAAAGGATTTAGTAGAGGCGCTCTTTGCAGTGCGCGACCAAAGTGGCATTTTTCACTTTGCTAACAAAGGAGAGACAAGCCGTTTTGGTCTTATTGAGGAGCTCTTTCGCCTTGCTAAGGCAAGCGAAATAGAGCTGCGCTGTAAGAAAGTAGTGCCGATACGGCAAGAAGAGAGTAAAAGAAGTGCCCCTCGCCCTGTCTATTCTGTCCTCTCCTCAAAGAAGATTGCCCCCTATTTAAGAAAAGAGATACGTACTTGGCAAGAAGCTCTTGCTGACCATTTTGAGGCTATAGCAGTTATATGTTAGAGAATAAAAAGATACTTGTTACCGGAGGGGCTGGGTTTATGGGCTCCGATTTTATTAAGATGGTTCTATCTGAAAAAGCCTTTTCAGGAGAGATTGTAAATCTTGATCTTTTAACCTACGCCGGTAATCTAGAGAATCTTCGAGAAGTAAGCAATGATCCACGCTACAGCTTTGTTAGAGGCGATGTCTGTAACCGCGAGCTTATAGAAAATCTCTTTATGCACACAAAGTTTGATGTGATCGTCCACTTTGCGGCAGAGACCCATGTCGATCGTAGTATCGATCAACCTAAAACCTTTATTGAAACCAATATTGTCGGGACATACACACTTTTAGAGGCGCTTCGCTCTCATAAAGATAGTTATCTTCATCTCATTTCAACCGACGAAGTTTATGGCGATCTCCCCAAGGAAGGGGTCTTTACAGAGCGCTCTCCTTATGCACCCTCATCCCCCTACGCTGCCTCTAAAGCCTCTGCAGATCATCTTGCGATGTCTTATGCAAGAACTTACAACCTTAAAGTCACCATCTCTCACGCAAGCAATAACTATGGCCCACGCCAACATCCAGAAAAGCTTATCCCTCGTATGATAGAGCGCTGCCTTACAGGAGAAGATCTTACTGTCTACGGTAGTGGTGCTCAAGTGCGCGATTGGCTCTTTGTAAGAGACCACTCTGAGGCCATCTGGTCAATTTTAGCAAAGGGGAAGAAAGGGCAGGTCTACAATGTAGGCGGCGGCCATGAGATGACGAACCTCGAAGTGATCCACGAGATCATCGATAAGTTCTCCTCGTTAAAAGGGGTCGATCCCAATCTCTATCGTAATCGTATTATCCACGTAAGAGATCGGCCAGGCCATGATTTTCGCTATGCTATGGATATTAGCAAAATCTGCAAAGAGACTGGCTGGGAGCCTAAGGTGGGCTTTACCGACGGGCTTATGAGAACGATAGAAGAGAGAGTTGTGTAAAAAATTCTCTTTTCTCTATATACTTTCCTCTAAAAAATAGAGAGGTGAGTATGTTTATAGCTCCAAGTACCGATGGATTTGGCACCCCATCTTCTTCGCCGACTAAAGCACAAGAAGACCAAAGAGTGTCTGTAAAAGTTGCTCAAGACACAATTGCTAGAGGCCGAGGCAATACTACCGCTCGAGAGGGTAGCTCTTCTTTAGCTCCAGGTCGTGTTACTAAACGTAGCGATTATGACTGCCATAGGACACCGCTTGTGGTGCTAGTCCTTTGTATTCTTACAGCATGTATGGGCTTCCAAATAGTAAGAGAGCAGGGACAGCTTCAGGTCTAGCTTGCCTCTGCAAGATCTTCTGTAGGTTGAGCTTTTTCTAGAGCAAGATAAGCTGTCAGCGATAGAAGAGAGAGTTGTGTAAAAAATTCTCTTCTATCTATATACTTTCCTCTAAAAAATAGAGAGGTGAATATGGATGTAGGTCAAGTTAGTAGTGTTCCTAGATCGCGTACGGCAGCTTCGTTGCCGCAGGACGTAGAGGAGGGCCAAAATGCGCCTGTACAACTTGCTCAAGGACTAATCTCTAGAGGCCGAGGTAATACTACAGCTCGAGGCGAGCCCCGTCCTTTAGATCGAATTCGTGTTACTAAGGTTAAAGGCTGTGATCCTCGTGGGACAGGACTTACGCTGCTCGTTATTTGTTTTCTTACAGCCTGTATGGGTGTCCAGATGATAAGAGAGCAGGCGCTGTTGAAGCTTTAGCTTGCCTCTACAAGAGCTTCTCTAGGTCGATCTTCTTGTGGAGCAAGATAAGTAGCGATATGACGCCTTATATGAGCCTCATAGTGCTTGTTTTCTAAGCTGTGAGGATCGGCATACCAGCGTGGATCTGTTGTCCATTCTACATGGTGGCCTAAATGAGGCGCGTGTCTTATAGCAAAAAGAGGGACAGGATCTCGAAACCAGGTCCGGATAGCGTGATGGTGGACTCTATGGCAGAGTTTTGGGTCTATAAGGGCGCTTGGCGCGCAAGCAATGACGATAACGCGCTGTCCTTCTCCTTTCTTAAGTGATAAGAGAGCGTTACGCAGCTCTGTCGTTCCTCCGCTATGGGCTACAATCAGCATCTTTGCATCAGGATTGTCTCTATTTTTTGCATGAAATTTTCTAATCTTGTGGATTAAGCGGTCGCATACAATAGAGCTAGAGGCTGTTTTTTTTCTGGCTACGCGAAGGTATTTAAAAAGGTCGCGTACAAATCCGTGGGTTAGATTATAAGTGAGCTGTACAACCGCGCCTCCAGCTGCTTCGCTAATTGTTTTTGCTGTACCCCCTGCAAAGAGAAAGCTATTGTAAATACCGTTTACGTATACGATCTTTTGGTGGCGTGGCAGTTTCCGTGTCCCTACTTTAGTTGTTAAAGAAAGAGCGGCAATAGGAAGATCAAAGAGGGCTGTAAATATTTTGCGGATGAGGCGTGAAATTCTAGATACCTGGCGCCAGAAGAGTGTTATCAATCTATAAGAGGAGGGGTAATCTAGAACGCGGCCGCTCGCATCATAAAGAGTTGGCTTTGCGCTAGCTCGGTAGCGGCCCTTAGCGGCTATGTTTAAGAAGGTGCTTCTTTGAGCGTCTGCTATTGCAGAAATCGGTTGTGTGACATCGAAGACGCGGGCTTTCGAATCTTTTAGTAAAGCTGTGACAGGTTGTAAATCAGCGTCAAAATAGAGCCCTTCTCTCAAGCGGCGATTAAGGCTTTTTTGGCAAACATCCTGGAAGGTGTGGCCATTTACCCATCGCTCCACATCGCCATGCATTTTGTTAAAATAGGAGGCTGATCCTATAGCGAGAATAAAGGCTAAAGAGACAGCCGTTATAGCTATATGTAAAGGGATCGCCGCTAGAGCTTTTAGGTAAGAGCGGTTTCGTGAGGCGTGAGCAGAGTTTAATGTTCTATCTAGAAACTCTACGCCTCCTCTAAAAGATACAAGTTTAAAAAAATGATACACCACCCCTTGGACTAGAAAGCGAACCCCGAGATTGCCTAAAATATAGACAGGGGCTAATAAAAAAACTTTTAACGTGTCTGTAAACCCCTCTGACCATTCAGACTGGTGGTTAAATATATAGAGGCCACGGCGTAGAAAGGGAACGTTATGCTCTTCACGGAGGGGGGATGTCGCATCAAAGGAGGCAGTCTCTAGGGTGAGGGTTTTAGAGTCACGATGTTGTCTTAGAGCTGTAAGAGCGATAGGGCCTGTTCGACCCGTTGTGAGTTCTATGCCTTTAGATGTGAGCGATTTACCATCTTCCAAGATTGGAAAGGTAGCGCTACGCTGTAGGTGGCAGCGGACAACAATGTCTTCGCTAGAATTAAAGTTAATGTCCATAATAAATCATGCTTTATGGATCTATTATAAATAAAAATAGATTAAAAATAAACGGCAGGTAATTTTTTAATTATTATTAAATTATTTATTATATAAAAATAGAAGAGGCTAAATCTTCAGGGGTATCTATCCCTTGGGTTTCATAGATTGTCGGATAGACATAGATAGAGAGGCCATTTTCTAAGAATTGGAGCTGCTCTAGGCTTTCCGCTTCGGCAAGCGGAGTAGTAGGAAAATTTTTAATAAGCGAGAGGGCTCTTCGACTGTAGGCGTACAAGCCGATGTGCTTATAGATGGGTGGGCTTGTTCTAGTACGATCAAAAGGGATAGGGCTACGGGAAAAATAGAGGGCTTTTTGAAAGCGGTCGGAGACGACTTTTACGACGTTCGGAGAGGGAATCTCCTCTAGCTTAGCCTCTTTTTTTAAGGTCCAAATATCGCCCTCTTTTTCTGCTCCTTGCAAAAGATCGTCAATCATCTCTTTATGGATAAAAGGCTCATCGGCTTGCCAATTCACTATGATATCAGCTGTGGTTTTGGAGTGGTCTAGAGAGGCAATAATGCGATGGGTGCCGTTTGGTAAGTCAGGTGATGTCATATAATAGGGAGCTTTGATGGCATCTAATATAGATGCTGCCTCTTGGCTATCGATCGCAAAGTAAGCCTCATCAAATTGAGGGCAGCTTTTAACTTGATCCCAAACATGCTCTAAGAGGGTCTTAGAGCCAAGTTTGGCTAGGATTTTCTGTGGAAAGCGCGTGGAGGCAAGGCGGGCGGGGATAATACAGGCAATTTTCTTTTTCATAGAGGGGAGGTATAAAGCAACAAGGGGCAGCAAATCTGCTCCCCCTTGTTTTAGAAGAGGCCGTTTTTAAGGGGTGCTTAAAAACAGCTTTTAAATTACTTCTTTGGTTTTGAAGGGGCTTGCTTGCCTTTGTCTGCTTTACTCATGATGATCCTCATGGTTTTTTTAGGTTGTTTTAAGAGCCTTCCAAAAACCGCTTTTTTGGTGTGACGCCTAATTTTTAATTAACAACCATATTCACGAACATACCGTGGCGCCTCCTTTTTTTTCTATAAGAAATGCAATATTTTTGAAGGGGCTCATGTCAAAAAAAATTTCAAATAGGATGGGAAATTGACAGGGGGTCTTTACTTTGTTACAATAGCAGCACAAAGGAGATTTTATGCAAGAAGAGCTCTTGCAACAGAGAGACTATCCATACGGATTTACTACCCCCATCGAATCGAATACATTTGCCAAAGGTCTAAATGAGGGGGTTGTTCGCGCTATCTCAGAAAAGAAGAGAGAGCCAAAATTTCTTTTGGATTTTCGCCTTAAGGCTTTTAAAAAGTGGCAACAGATGCCTCTACCGAATTGGGCCAAGCTTGGTATACCCCCGATCAACTTTCAAGAAATGAGTTACTATAGTGAGCCAAAGGTCAAGGCAGAGCTAAAGAGTTTAGATGAGGTTGATCCAAATTTATTAGATACCTTTAAACGTTTAGGAATCCCACTCGATGAGCAAAAAAGGCTTGCCAATGTTGCGATCGATGTTATTTTTGACTCCGTCTCTTTAGGGACAACTTTTTATGAGAAGCTAGAAGAAGCTGGTGTTGTTCTCTGTTCAATGGGAGAGGCTGTCCATAAATATCCAGAGCTTTTAGAGAAGTATTTAGGAACTGTTGTCCCGATTGGTGATAACTTTTATGCAGCTCTTAACTCTGCGGTCTTCTCCGATGGTTCTTTTGTCTATATACCCAAAGGGGTTCGCTCACCGATTGAACTCTCTACCTACTTTCGTATTAATGAGCGTGATACCGGTCAGTTTGAGAGAACGCTTATCATTGCAGAGGAAGACTCTTACGTTAGCTATCTTGAAGGCTGTACAGCGCCAAGCTACGATACTAATCAACTCCATGCTGCTGTTGTTGAGCTTGTAGCTCATGATCGGGCCGAGATTAAGTATGCGACTGTACAAAATTGGTACTCGGGCGATCCAAAGACCGGCAAGGGCGGTATTTTTAACTTTGTAACAAAGCGCGGGCGCTGCCAAGGAAGGGCTTCCAAGATCTCGTGGACACAAGTAGAGGCTGGCGCTGCGATCACATGGAAATATCCAAGCTGTATTTTAGAGGGAGATGATTCTGTCGGAGAGTTTTTCTCGGTTGCTCTGACAACAGGCAAAATGCAGGCTGATACTGGCACAAAGATGATCCACAAGGGCAAGCGTACAAAATCAACGATTATCTCTAAAGGGATCTCAGCAGATGAGTCTCACAATAGCTACCGTGGTCTTGTCTCGATTGGTGGCGGAGCAGAAGGGGCTCGTAACTACACCCAGTGCGATGCGATGTTAGTTGGAAACGCTTGTAGCGCGAACACATATCCCTACATAGATGTACATAATAAAACGGCAAGCATCGAGCATGAAGCCTCTACCTCTAAGATGAGTGAAGAGCAGCTTTTTTACCTCCAATCTAGAGGAATTTCCAAAGAAAATGCTATTAGCTTAATCGTTAATGGCTTTTGCAAGGAAGTTATCCAAGTATTACCTTTGGAGTTTGCTTTAGAGGCGCAAAAATTACTCGCGCTTAAACTAGAAGGCTCGGTCGGATAAAAATTAAAAGAAGGAATACGTAAGAGAATGTTAACGATCAAAGAACTAACAGTTGAAGCTTCTGGCTCAGAAATCTTAAAAGATTTTTCTCTCGATGTGAAAAGAGGGGAGATTCATGCGATCATGGGACCTAATGGCGCTGGTAAATCGACTCTTGCTAAGGTTCTAGCCGGCCATCCTTTTTATGATGTGACAAAGGGAGAGGCTCTTTTAGAGGGAACAGATCTACTTCTACTCGATCCGGAAGAGAGAGCAAAGGCCGGCCTCTTTATGAGCTTTCAATATCCTTTAGAGATCAAAGGGATTACGAACTTAGAATTTTTAAGACACGCCTACAATGCCCTATACGACAAGACTATCGAGAGCGAAGCCTTTCGTGTACAGATCACGCCAATTCTCGAGATGATGCGTATCAAAGAGGCTTTTTTAGATCGCGATCTTAATGATGGCTTCTCTGGTGGTGAGAAGAAGCGCAATGAAATCCTACAATTACTAGCTTTGCAGCCAAAATGTGCGCTTCTTGATGAAACAGACTCAGGTCTTGATATCGATGCTTTAAAAGTAGTCGCACAAGGGGTCAATGCCTTTATGGATGAGGGAAAAAGCCTTATCCTTATCACCCATTATCAGAGGCTTTTAGACTACATTCGCCCTGACTTTGTCCATATCATGGTTGCAGGTAAGATTGTCAAAACGGGAGATTACACTTTAGCTCACGAATTAGAAGCTAAAGGTTATGAGATGGTAGGTGTGTAACAAATGTACCTTACGCAATTAGAAAAGCTTTATGAAGAGGATAAATCGCCTTTAACCCCCCTTCGCCAGAAAGCTTTAGAGAAGTTAAAGAGGCTACCTTTTCCAGATCGCACGGTAGAGGAGTATCGCAAAGTAGTTTTAGAGCCCTTATTTGCCCGCCAATTTACACTACCTGATAGCAAAGCGACATTTTTAGAGACAGCTCCCTCTCCTTACTGTAAAGTTGTTTTACAAAATGGCGCCCTTACGACTTCTCTAAAAAACGCCATGCCATTTGTTGTCTCAAGCCTTGAAGAGGCTTACGTTACCTATGCAAGCTTTATACAGAGTCGTATCTTACGTCGTATTGCAGAGGAAGAGGACTTTTTTGCCCTTGCGGTAGAGTCTTTTCAAGAGGGGGGCATCTTTCTCTATATACCACCTAAAACTCATCTTACCATTCCTATCCATCTTATCCAGCAGTATCAAGGAAAAAATAACCACATTGCCAGCAAGATACAAATTGTTGTTGGTAAAGAGAGCTACTGTGAGATTATTGCCGAGAGTAAGTATGAGGAGTTTCAAGAGAGTGCTGCTTTAGAACTATTCGATGTTGTCCTTGAAAAAGGAGCTACTTGTAAGATCACCGATCTAAACTTTGGGCCAAAAGATGTTGTGACCATTAAATCGGTAAGAGCTCTTGTTAAGAGCGGCGCTAACTTTGCTATTACAACTGCCACTAAGGGCTCCTCTTTACATCGGTTTCACTACCAGGTAGAGCTTGCCGAAGAAGATGCTAGCTGTGACTTACAAGGTGTTTGGCAGTTAAGAGAGGATCGTAGAGCTCACTTTTCTGGTGAAGTGAAGCATTTAAGCCCCCATACACGCTCTAACCAGCACTTTAAAGGTGTCTTACTCGATAAAGCGCGATCTACCTTTACCGGTAAAATTTTTGTTGCCTCTCCTGCGCAAAAAACAGAGGCGTATCAACTCAATAACAACTTAGTTTTAAGCGATGGCGCTAGCGCTTTTACAAAACCGCATCTAGAGATCTTTGCTGATGATGTAAAGGCCTCTCATGGTGCGACCGTGTCGCAGTTATCAGAGGAAGAGCTCTTTTACATGAGAAGCCGGGGTTATAAAGAGAGTCTTGCAAGACAAGTGTTGATGAGAGGCTTTTTAGAAGAGATACTCGTCTCTATCCCGCAAGAAGAGATAAAAAATAAAGTAAGAGAGACCTATGCTATTTGATGCGGAAAAAGTGCGGCATGATTTTCCCATGCTTAACCAAACCATGAGTGGCAAGAGGTTTGTTTATCTAGATTCTGCTGCGACAACACACAAGCCAAATTGTGTTATCGATGCCATTACGCGCTTTTATAGAGAAGAGTATGCAACTGTCCACCGCGCTGTCTATGAACATGCAACCGTGGCAACAGAGAAGTACTCCGCTGTCAGACGCGCCCTACAGGATTTTATAAATGCTAAAAGTGAAGATGAGATTGTCTTTACACGTGGTACCACAGAGGCCCTTAATTTAGTGGCACGCTCTTATGGAGCTATGCATGTACATGGGGGTGATGAGATTCTTATCTCCGCCATGGAGCACCATGCAAACATTGTACCGTGGCAACTTCTCGCTGAAAAGGTCGGCGCTAAGCTTATCATAGCTCCTATGAATGAGAAAGGGGAGCTTATCTTAGAAGAGTTTGAGAAAAGAGTCACCTCTCGCACAAAGATCGTCTCTATTTGCCATGTATCGAATGTGACAGGGGCCATTAACCCTATTGAAAAAATTGTACCGATAGCACACAGAGTCGGCGCTGTTGTTGTGGTTGATGCCGCACAAAGCATCGCCCATTTTCCGATCGATGTCCAAAAATGGAATGCGGATTTTGTGGCCTTCTCTGGCCATAAGATGTATGGCCCAACAGGTGTCGGTGTCCTCTACGGCAAAGAGGCTCTTTTACACGCGATGGATCCCTACCAAGGTGGGGGCGACATGGTCGTAGAGGTTAGCTTCATGAAGACCGTTTTCCAACCACCTCCCTTAAAATTTGAGGCTGGTACGCCTATGATCGCAGAGGTAATCGGTCTCGGGGAAGCCATCTCTTATATAGAGCAGTTTGATCGAAGCCTTGTCCATAAGCATGAGATGAAGCTTTTTGCAAAAGCGCGCGAGCATCTTCTCACGATTCCAGGTGTTACAATTCATGGGGAGCCAAAAGAGCGAAGTGCTATTCTCTCTTTTACGATAGATAATATACACCCCTTAGACCTGGGCACTCTTATCTCTCTCAAAGGGGTTGCTCTTCGTACAGGCTCTCTTTGCGCCCAGCCTGCGGTCAACCATTTTGGTCGCGAAGCGCTCATGCGCATCTCCTTTGGGCTTTACAATACAGAGAAAGATGTAGAAGAGTTTATCACAGCCCTTGATGAGACCCTTCTTCTTTTAGAGACCAAGGTTTAGTCCTCTTATAACAGCTTCATACGTTGTAAGAATATGGTTTTGAACAGGAAGACCTGTATTTCTTGCAAAAACCCACCCGTCATTTGTATGGGCATAAGTCTCCTTCACCCCAGGCATAATCGGTAAAGGAAGATTAGTTATAGTATCTTCTGAATTATAGACTCTAAAAGTAGTAAGAGAGGCTGTGCGATTTTCTCCTAGCTCATTAAAACTTTTTGCAAATGCCCTATTGGCAAATCGCGGTGAGGCAAAGTTGTAGCCGATAATCCGAAGATCGGGATAAGCAGTTGCTATTTCAAAGAGAGCGAGAGTTGCTAGAGCCGCGCCTAAACTATGGCCCGTTATATAAAGCTCATTTTGACCTGTCGAAGAGAGGTATTTATCGAGCGAGGCAAAGATCTGTTCCTTAAGCGATCTTTTTAAAGAAGCGCTTTTGGTATACATAGCAGTAGATATCCCTGTATGGATCGCCAAATTTGCTAGTTTTGAAGTTAGTGGTACAAGCGTGTAGCTCATATCGGTCACGACATCAGATGGATTAACAGTGCCACGTATAGCAAGGACAATCCTATTAACCCCATCGTCTGTCGGATCTAAAGGAGCAATAAACCCTACAGGGGCGCGTAAGGGAGCTTTTGGATTTACGGGAAGATTTTTAAAGGAGCTGAGACCAGGAAGGTCAAGAAGTCCAAAATTGTCTACATAGAGGATATCTCTCTTACTAGAGTCACTTGCTTGGATCAACGGGATAAGTCTATTAGGGGTTCTTTCATAGCTATAGGCAAGAGAGGTGGCATTGATTAACCATAAGGCTACTTTAGGATCGAAATTCGCTCCCGTTTGAGGAGAAAAGGATGCAGGGGTTGTAATGATCTCATTTGCAGGGTCTAGTGGGGTTGGCTTGAAAAGGGCTGCTAAAAAAGAGAAGAATGTTTGTGGGTTCATAGACATAATTATTTTTTCCTTATGTATTTTGAATTAAGTATAAAACACAGGATAAAATTAGATTATCTTCCTGTATATAAGATGGTTACATAAAAAGGCGGTGGAAAAGAAGTTAGGTTAAATTTTAATTGATGGTATAATCTTTAGTTCCCATTGAACTTGGTCTTCTAGATATATGCGTACATGTTGCCCTTCATGCGGTTCTACAGCTTTTAAG
>JAFEGE010000098.1 GCA_018240105.1 Verrucomicrobiota bacterium
ATTAAAAGTTTTGCGCTCTGGAACATTTCCTCAGAAGAACTCTCTTCTTATTTTCAAGACTTGCAAGATTTCGGTAATCTATGCAAATATGAAGATTGTACGCATCTACACGAGCCTGATTGCGCCGTAAAAAAGGCGGTAGATGAGGGAAAAATTCCAAAGATTCGCTACGAATCTTACGTGAGTTTGCATGACGAAGATCCAAACCATTCGCGGGCTTGAAATTCTCGACTCTAGAGGCAATCCTACAATCCTTGTAGAGATGAGAGCCACAAATGGTAAAATCGGTATTGGTATGGTACCATCAGGTGCCTCTACAGGCGCCTTAGAAGCCCTAGAGCTTCGCGATAAAGATCCAACAAAATACCACGGCAAAGGGGTTACCAAAGCCATCTGGAACATAGAAAATGAGATCGCCCCCGAGCTCATAGGCAAAGATCCAACAGATCAAGCAAAAATTGACCGCATCATGCTAGATCTCGACGGAACACCTAACAAAACAAACCTTGGCGCTAACGCCATACTCGGTGTATCGCTTGCAGCAGCCCACCTCTCGGCAGCGGTGCAAGAAAAAGAGCTCTTTGAGATTTTCAAAAATGGGCCGACCATACTCCCTATCCCTATGTTAAATGTCATTAACGGTGGAGCCCATGCAAATAACAGCATAGACTTTCAAGAGTTTATGATCCGCCCTATCGGCTTTACAACCTTTAAAGAGCGATTAAGAGCCGGCGCTGAAATCTTCCAAACTCTTAAAAAGATTCTCGAGCAAAAAGGGTTTCCAACAACTGTTGGTGATGAGGGAGGCTTTGCGCCAAATCTCTCCTCTCCGGAAGAGGTTCTCTCGCTTCTTGTAGATGCAATCGTCGATAGTGGTTATGAGCCTGGCACAGAGGTTACTCTCGCCCTTGACTGTGCAGCCAGTTTTTTCTATGAAGATGGCTACTATTTTGTCGGAAAGAAAAAAGGCTCTACCGCAAAAAGGACCAGTAAAGAGCAAGTTGCCTACTTAGAGTCTCTTGTAGAGACCTACCCCATAGACTCTTTAGAAGACGCTCTCGACGAAAAGGATTGGGAGGGATGGCAATTTCTTACGCAAAGGCTCTCCTCTTCTGTACAGCTTGTTGGCGATGATCTTTTTGTGACAAATCCCGCTCTTCTAAAGCAAGGGATAAAGCAAAATGTAGCCAATGCGATCCTTATTAAACCGAATCAAATCGGCACCTTAACAGAGACCATAGCAACCGTTGATTTAGCCAAGCGATATAACTATAGAACCGTGATGTCACACCGCTCTGGTGAAACAGAAGATACAACAATCGCAGACTTATCAGTCGCCCTTGCTACAGGACAGATTAAAACGGGAGCGCCCGATCGCTCCGATCGCACAGCCAAATATAACCGTCTTTTATATATTGAAAAATTTCTCATGTAGGGAGAAGCAAAATGAAAAGAATTGCGTCGTTACTCATGTTTTCCGTAAGTACTCTTTTGGCTCAAGATGAGCCTTTACAAAATTCTAGTGCATCTCTTTCTACTACACAAGAAGCCCCCTGTCCAGGCACTACCATAACAACTCCGGCCGATGAACATCCTGCCTACAGCCTCGTTAAAACAACGCTTTCAACTTACAACCGCCCCTTTACGCTTCTAGATCTCGCAAGCGGCGAAGAGCTTCTTTTAAAAATTGCCGAAGAGTTTCCAACCTCTACCATCATCTCTTTTACAGAACCAACAGAGAGTTTGACAAGCCTTCCTAATCTCGTTCTCCTTAGTGAAAAACCAACGCTTGCTATTTTGCAAAAGCTATCTGAAGTAGAGCACTTCGATGTCGTCTTAGCGCTTAATTTTCAGCCAGAAAATCCTTTAAAGGGTAAAGCCTTTACCCCCAAAATGACTCTAGGAAGCCTCGCTTCCCTAGGGCAGTACTTTTTTTTCCAATTAGCGGCCCCCGATAAAGGATACCAAAAAGCTCTTCACAACCAGCCCTCTCTAAAAGAGCACGATGCGCTAACACAAATCTATCTTTTTGAAGACAGCCTACGTGCCCACCTAAAGAGCCACTGGTTTTCTAAAGAGGCGGATTACTACCTTTTCTCTACACCTGAAAAAAGATTTCGCACACACGCCTCCTCTTCTAACTGGTCTGTCCTTACCCCAGAGCCACAAGGGATTTCACTCCCAACCTTTATCGCTCTACAAGGCGTTTATCCTCTTAGAGAGACTTTAAAAGAGGGGGTAGAAAAACTACCTTGGAGCCGCTTTCCAAATCTTGGCCCCTGGGATCTTAAAGTGACAGGGAATACTCTTCTGGCTCGACCAAGTTATGCTCCTCTCACCACAACAAAAGAGAGTGCCACCGCCTTCGCCTTAAGCCTTCTTGATGTAGAGACAAGAGATGCCTTAAAAGAAGCGCTCGCCCCTGCAAAATAAGAGATCGAAAGAGCGCCTATAGTGAAAAAAATGATAGCTATCTTTGGAGAGTCTAAAGAGGGCCCCCTCCACACCTTTATCCACCTTCGCTCTCTACCTGACATCGTAGAGAGCTTTGGTAATCCAACAGAGACAGGCCTTGGTATCCACCTGGCCATCCAAGCGCTCCTCTTTAAGAGCGATGTCCTCTTTTATCGTCTAGAAGAGGAGGGGTTTCAAAAAGATACTTATGAGCTCGGCTGCCATTTTTTAGAGAAGCATCCTAAAAAAGAGGAGCTCGCAGCGATTGCTCTGCCCGGCGTCGGCGACACCCTTATCCTCTCTTTTGCACAAAAGGTTGCAGCCCCTATCGGAGCCCTCCTTCTTATTACAGCCAAAGATCTTTATGATTTCACCACTCAAAGATAAATCTTAATTTTATTTTCATAAATAATAGATCTATTTACAATTTTCCATTAAAATAATTTCATAAATTAAATAATTTAAGGATTTTATGACAACAGGTGCTTTTAGAGCTGTAGATGCAGCAACAGATAGTTTTTACATAGCAAGACTTGCCCAAATTCGGGAAAAACTACAAAACTCAGACGGCTTGCAAGCCCGCATAGAGGCAGCAGTTAGCACAGCGCTTATAGCTACTCGAAGCTTTGCTCTCGTCCTCATAAGCCCTATCTACCTACCAATCACCTTCGTTGCAACCCTTCTCGATAAAAATTTTACCGATGCAAAAAATAGCCTTGGCAATGCCGCTCGCTTAGTCGTTATCTCCTTCCAACGCATGTTTATCTTCACCGCTGAAACACTCCTTTGTCTCGTCGCACCAAGAACTGTCTATGGCCATCTGTCTGCCAATCCCCTTCCGCCTGCGGCCGCAGCTTCTGCAACAGCAGAACCTCTCGCTCCAAATGCTCCTCCTGCCGCACCAGCACTTGCAGAGGCGCCTCAAAGAGAAGAGACTGTTGGAACCACAACTTTACGACCAAAAAGCTTTCAAGATATAGAAGCTCACTTAAGCAAACTAATCGCAGCCATGCCAACAGAAAATGGTGCCAGAAAAATTCTTTTTCATGAGAGAGCCATTCTAAGAGCTCAAATGGCCAAAGGCTTATCCTTTGAGCGCCCCACTCTCCATCGCGGCGATATGACTGGCCATCAATACCGCAAGGATGCGAAGACAGGAGTTTTTGCTTGGCAAGCTCGCTCTGGCAAGACAGACCCTCTAAGCAATCCTTTTGCATCTAAGCCTACGGTTCATTTCTCGATGGTCAAATATTTCTATGATCATACTCGAGATTTTTCTGGAAAAAAGCCGGTACTAGCTGATTTTGCAAACATGTCTTTTGGAGGAGGTGCGTGGACTCCTACAGGACGCGGGCAAGAAGAGGGTCTTTTAGTAGTAGCTCCCACCCTTGGAACTCTTTTAGGAGAAGAAGTACGCAGCGGACACCAAAGCGCTGGCAGCGGAAGCCCAAATCCAATCTTAGCAAAAGCTGTCCCGTTTTATGGAACTCTAAGATCTACTTTAACTGGATTTGCGGAAAAGTCCGAAAGCACAGACACTGCTGATCTTTACACAGCGTATGATACCCCTATACCAACCGATGTAGTAGCTGTTGCTGCCCCTCGCTTATACTCTGAAGGCGCTGCTTTAACCAAAGAGCAATTTAGCATGACAACCTTAACCGACCTTGCTAACAGCTTTTTAGCAGCCTGCTTGCTCGTAAAGCAACATAGCCCTGATGCCCGTCTACACTCTGGTAAATTGGGTGCAGGCGTCTTCAAAAACAACCCCATTGTTGTCGCTCTAGTCCAAAGGCTGATCGCACAACATGTAGGTGTTGAACTTGTTTTACATGGGTATAATGATGCTGAAGCAACAGCTGCAAGAATGTCTTGGGATGAGGTGGGTAAGGGCCTCCCTGCAGGAGCAACTCTAACACAATGGCTCGAAACCATTCATACTAAGCAAGGATTTATAATGGGTCGAGATCTAGTTCTGAAAGCTGCTGCTGCTGCTCGTTAAGCTACCCATCTCCTATATCCAAAGCAAAGAGAGCCTTAACCGGCTCTCTTTTTATCTTTATCCTCTGCCAACATCGCTATACCGCTCGTGATTCAAGAATCGGTTTTGACATCGTCGGTACCGCCCGCCTTTGAAAGTGCCAAAATTTAGCCAACTTTTTAAGTTTGGCTAAATTTTGGCACTGGCTTTGCCTATTTCAAAAGCGAGGCACCTTCTTGTCACATCCCGATTCTTGAATGACTCTCGGCATAGAATATTTTTTAATTCTCTGATTTTTTAGCGAACGATCGCTCTTTTTATTATCTTAATGTTATAATTATACAATATAAATAATCCTAGGTGAACATGAATACAATTTCTTTTAAAACACAAGCGCAAGAAATCGATGGTTTTTACATAAAAACTATCCAAGAAGTACAGCAAAAGTTGCAAACTTCCCACTCTGCAGTAACCCGCATCCAAGCAGCGGCAACCTCTGCTTTTATAGCACTTCGAAGCACCGGCTTCCTCCTCATAAGTCCTCTCTACTTACCGATAACCTTTGTAGTCACCCTTGTTCGCTCTAACCTAAAAGAAGCAACTCACAATCTCAAAGGAAACCTTGCCTTCACAATTCTCTCTCTACAACGCGCCGTTGTCTTCCCCTTCGCAACCGTCATAGTCCTCTTCAGCCCAAATCTCTACAACCGCATGATTCCTAGTGCTATGACAGCGGACTCTAGTCTGCCACCATCACCTCCTGCAGCAGGTGCAGGTAGAGATGCCCCACCACCAACGATCGGAGATCTCCCCCCAGCACCACCTCCAGGCGCAGGGCCTTCAGCACATCCAGGAATCGCTCTTTTGCCACCACCTCCACCAAGCCCAGCGGCACCCCTTTTAAGAACCCCGGCTGATCTAGATTTTACAACTATCTATGGAAGCAAAACACCTGAAGCTTTTCTAGAAGGATTAAAAGCAGGAGAGGAGCCCTCCGAAGAAGAAAAGCGTCTCTTTATAGAAGCTAAAGCCCTCTTAAGAGGTGCTGCTGTAAATATTGAAAAACCTTATGCAGCCCATTTGGCTATAAGAGTTTTAGGCCACATACCTGATGCAGGCCTTCAACTCGATCCAAACTCACAGCACCTTCTTCAGTTTGCAGAAGCTTGCGAGAAGTTGTATCCAAACTTAGCTCTTGCTGCTTACCAATTCCTAGACGGTTTGGAGCTCCGTCAACATCTAAGAGAAGGCACTTACTATAAAAAAACAGATCAATATGAAAAAGCTCTCGCCTATTTTACCGCTATGAGCATGCGTGATAATCCAAATCCTGTTGCAGCCTTTGAAGCTGCTTCCCTTTGCCATAAAGCGCCTACCCCTCTTACAAAAGATCTTCATGCAGCTATTAGACTATACGAGATAGCAGCTAATGGAGGCTATGCTCCAGCAAAAATAGTTCTAGTCGAGCTCGATTTAGAAGGAGCGACATCTATAGCTCCTCAAGCAGATCGTACACAGCTCTTACAAGAGGTGTTGATCCAAGATCCATCGAATGAAGAAGCACTTCGGTTACTTAGAACTCTTGCAGAAAGAAGCGATCCAACAGCTTGCTGCTGGTTAGCCCTTAAGGAACTAGAAAATCCTCTGGAAGGAAATTTTGAAACAAAAAAAGCCAAAGCAAAAGCACTTCTCGAAAAAACAGGTGGGGACCCTAAAGCTAGATTTCATCTAGCGCTTCTTGCTACAACAGATCGCAATCTAACCCTCCCTGGGTCCTTCAAGGACCAGCTTCTCGAATTACTTCGTGGATTAAATGATCCTGAAGCAGTAGCTTTAACTGCTTATTTAAGCCGTACACCTACTCTCGGAGCCGGTCCATACCACCTTCGAGAACTTGCCCTAAAGACTAATCCTCCTATATCTAACCTTGTTGAAAGAGCCGCTCTCTTTAGATTAGCCCTTACACAATCACTTACTGTAGAAACTGCAGTAATCACCCCAGCCTTCTACACCGCTTTGGGAAGAGCTTTATGGAATATAGGCCTACATCATGAAGGAATCATATACTGGCGTTTCGCTGCAGAATTTGGCGATGCGGATGCAGAGCTTTACTTAGGCCGCTTATATGCCGGTGATCCTACTTTTAGACCGAGAGGGCGCTCCTTTAAAGATATAGCACTTGCAGAAAGATTTCTGACTCCGTTGGCGGAAACCAGTCCTGTTGCACAGCGGCTTTTGGGTATCTTGGAAACAGATGTTACTAGAGGCGGCTGGCGCTCTGAAAGAGCCGTAGCGTTATTCGAAAAAGCTGCTATACAAGGAGACATAATTGCTCATAGATACTTAGCTGGCATACCACACGGTTGGGACCCTAATCGAGATCTCACGCACCTTGAAGCTGCAGCAGCAGGCGGTGACGCTAAAGCCCAGCTTCATTTAGCGCTTCAACACGAAGAAACCAATCAATACGGCTCTCTTGTTCTTCTAGCAGGAAAAGCTCTAGATCCAGCTAAAGCAGTCGATCTACGAGCTAAGGCGGCCGCTCAAGGACATACAAGAGAGCGAGAGTTCCATTCTTGGTGGGTAGACGATTAATCTTTTTGCCTATCAAAAAGAAAAAAACCTTTCACCGACAAAGACGCATGACCCACTTCTTCTCGGCGCCGATCGTCGTATCGTCGCCGTGTCCTGCAAAGACGCGACAGCTATCGGGCAGCTTCATCACCTCTCGAAGAGAGCGATAGAGCGCCTGTGCTGATGAGGATGGAAAGTCTGTTCGACCGTGAGCGGAGCAAAAGAGAAGGTCTCCTGTAAAGAGGATATCTTCTTTGGCGCTATAGAAGGAGACGCTGCCAGGACTATGGCCCGGGGTGAAAAGGATCTCAAAGGTAATCTCTCCAATAGAGAAGCTCTCTCCCTCTTGTAAAAAACCGGTCGGCGTTGCTCCCACGACATCGAGGATATTGGGAATACCATCGCTACCTGGATCGATGAGATTTGCTTTATCAAGTGGATGGACATAGATAGGAATGCCATCTTGCTGAAAAAGGTGCGCATCGGCAATATGGTCTATGTGAGAATGGGTAAGGTAGATCCCTTGGAGCTTTAAGCCGTGCTTCTTTAAAAAAGGCTCTAAAAGCTCGTAACTGCCAGGAGCGGGATCGATAATCCCTGCGATATGAGTTTTCTCACAGCCGACCAAGTAGGCATTTGTCTCAAAAAGGCCAGTCGTTACAAATTCTAAAATCATCCTCTTAAGGATGACACCTTTTGCCTTTTCTTCGCCTCTATTATCTTCTCAGGATTATCTGTGTAAACACCATCGACGTTTAAGATAACAGCCTTCTCCCACGCCTCTTCATCGTTAATGCCAAAAAGAGCTATAAAAAGATCTGGATTACCCCTTTTTAAATAGGCGACTACTTCAGGCGACCATAAGTAAAAATCGAGGCTGCTTACCCCCTCTCCTAAAGCCAGCTTCTCTGTCACTACCATCTTTCTGACAAGCTCAAAGCCGATCCAGTTAGAGGTTACTGCTAAAGAAGAGTCCCCTTTTTGATTTAACTCCAAAAGCCTTTGGCGTGTTACTTCGCGCTTTTCAAAAAAGCGCCAATCGGGTTTTACCTCGAAAAGAGCCTCTATAACCTCTCCCTCGGTTGCATAGAAAAGAAGGCGCTTTGCCTCTTCATCGGAGATAGTCTTTATCAAAGCCTCCACTAAAGGCTCTTTTGGGAGAGACTTCAGATCGATAATAATAGAGGTCTCTGGAAAGCGCTCGAGCACCTCTTTTAATGTGGGGATTTTTAGATGAAGGCTGCGTAAGGGATATCCCTCTTCTTTCTTAAACCTGTAGCCAGCGTTAAGCTCTTTAATCTCTTCCAGAGTATAGAGAGCAATAGCTCCCTTGCCGTCCGTGCGCTCTTTTAAATCGTTTGGATGGTAGACAACAAGGACGCCATCTTTTGTGACCTGGACATCTAATTCAAGAAGATCAGAGCCTACTTCTAAGGCTTTTTCAAAGGCAAGGATAGTATTTTCAGGAAAATTTTCACCACCACCTCTATGGGCGATGACCAAAGGCTCGGCAAATAGAGAGAAGACTAGAAAGAGAATTAGGCAGGGAAATAGCCTACGACCATTTTTTAACTTTCCGCGCATCTAGGGTCTCTCCATTATCCAAGTTTTTAATTTTTACAGGATAGAGACCTTTTCTATCACTACTTGTCAAAACAACTTCTTGTCCCTTGACCCATGCATCGCTTATCTTTGAAAATACCGAGACTTCAAATAGCTCATCGCCGATAGTAAGGGTTTGGCTGCCGATCTCATGAGAAATAGCTTGGATGTAGATTGGCGTGCTATAAGACGAGCTCCTCTTCGGACCTTTTGATAAGGCTGATACCACATTTACAGCGGCATAGAAGGGGGCTGTTTTCTCGGCAACTTCTTGCCGATGGCGCTCATTTTCTAGCTCTTTTTCCTTTTGTTTTTGCAGATTGGCAAGCTCTAATTCTTGGCGCTTATTGTAGCCTTCGATAATTTTTTCACGCTCTGTTTCATTAAGGCGGTGCCACACCTCTTCGTTGACCCCAAAGACAGTCTTTTGACATCCGCCTAGAAAAAGGAGGCCAGCAGCTAGAGATAGCGTTAAGTAAAATATTTTCTTCATAGAGGATTGTTGCAAAAAGAGGTGAAAGTGCGCGCTGGAGAGGACTCGAACCTTTAACCTCCTGATCCGTAGTCAGGTGCTCTATCCATTGAGCTACCAGCGCAATCGGAAATATCATCGGCTATCA
>JAFEGE010000099.1 GCA_018240105.1 Verrucomicrobiota bacterium
CATTTTATTGTTAGACTGGTGATATGTGGGTATCGTAGGGGAGATGAGTTGAAGGAAGTGGTTGTGGGAGGAGAGCTGTTGGGGTGGGGGATGTGTATGATGTGGTTAGTAGTCGTGGATGTATTCGGGTTTTGGGTTTTGGGGTGGTGGAAGTAGGGTATGGAGGGATATAGTAGTATAGTAACAGGGGGTATATTCTGTGCAACCTCATGGATAAGGTGCATGATATTCTTGATTGATTATGGTGTATACACACTGTATTCACATATTAGAGGGTCTAAGAAGTGCGGCGAGGCTATCAATGATAATATCGACAGCTCAAAATAGCAATATAAGAGGAAAATGAAAGTAAAAATAAAATATCTGATCAGCCCGGCAAGCAGAGGGGATGGAGATGGGTGGGTTGGATGGGAGACGTTAAGGTGCGTCGATAGACATGTGTGAAATGCGATGAGGATGCGTGTGAGGGGAGATATTTAATTGTATATAATGCAAAAACATGGATTTTTCTGATTTTGTGGATAATTCGCGGTAGGATTACTGTTTTTGACTAGAGATATATAAAACAAGATGGCGTCAAAATGGCGACAAAATGGCGGTAATGCAACTCTTGATGTAGGGGTGGTGCAGGGTCGTGCATGGGCTCTGCTGGTAGATCTCATGTTGGAGACCACAGGAACGTCATGACCATGACGTCATCACCATTATGAACAAAGTTATAGCGAAAACCCGATGCACTGTACGAAAAGACTAAAATCACGGTAGGGTTATGATTTTACCTCGGTTTTGACGGGAAAATGAGATTGGAGAGGTATGTGAGAAAATTAAACTGAGAAATAAAATATCTCAATGGCCCGGCAAGCATGGGTTATGGAAGTGGGTGCGTTGTGACGGCGGCGTCGAGGTGCGTCGATAGAGGTGTCAAGTATGACGTCACGATCACTGTGACGTCAGATATAAAAATACCCTATAGTTTATATAGTTTCGTGGATAATTTGCGGTGAGGATGCACTTTTTGACTAGAGATATATAAAACAAGATGGCGTCAAGATGGCGTCAAGATGGCGACAAGATGGCGGTAATACAACTTTTGATGTAGGGGTGGTGCAGGGTCATGCATGGGCTCTGCTGGTAGATCTCATGTTGAGGACCACAGGGATGTCATGGTCATGACGTCATCACCATTATGAACAAAGTTATAGCGAAAACCCGATGCACTGTACCAAAAGACTAAAATCACGGTGAGGTTGAGATTTTACCTCGGTTTTGACGGGAAAATGAGATTGGAGAGGTATGTGAGAAAATTAAAATGAAAAATAAAATATCTCGATGGCCCGGCAAGCATGGGTCATGGGAATGGGTGCATTGTGACGGCGGCGTCGAGGTGCGTTGATAGATGTGTCAAACGTGACGGCACGACGACTGTGACGTCAGATATAAAAATACCCTATTTGAAAGCATAGTACATGGATAATTTGCGGTGAGGATACACTTTTTGACTAGAGATATATAAAACAAGATGGCGGCAAAGATGGCGACAAGATGGCGGTAATACAACTTTTGATGCAGGGGTGGTGCAGGGTTGTGCATGGGCTCTGCTGGTAGATCTCATGTCAAGGACCACAGGGACGTCATGGTCATGACGTCATCATCACTATGAGCAAAGTTATAGTGAAAACCCGATGCACTGTACGAAAAGACTAAAATCACGGTGAGGTTGTGATTTTACCTCAGTTTTGACGGGAAAATGAGATTCGAGAGGTATGTGAGAGAATTAAACTGAGAAATAAAATATCTCAATGGCCCGGCAAGCATGGGTCACGGGAGTGGGTGCGTTGTGACGGCGGCGTCGAGGTGCGTCGATAGATGTGCTTATGATGACGTCATGATCACTGTGACGTCAGATATAAAAATACCCTATAGTACATATAGTTTCGTGGATAATTCGCGGTGAGGATGCACTTTTTGACTAGAGAGATATAAAACAAGATGGCGACAAGATGGCGGCAAGATGGCGACAAGATGGCGGAAATATAACTCTTGATGTAGGGGTGGTACAGGGTTGTGCATGGACTCTGCTGATAGATCTCATCTCGAGGAGCACAGGGACGTCATGGTCATGACGTTGTCATCTTTATGAACAAAGTTATAGTGAAAACCAGATGGACTATACCGAAAGACTAAAATCACGGTAAGGTTGTGATTTTACCTCGGTTTTGACGGGAAAATGAGATTGGAGGTGTGTATGAGAAAATTAAAATGAAAAATAAAATATCTCGATGCTCCGGCAAGCACAGGTCATGGGAGTGGGTGCGTTGTGACGGCGGCGTCGAGGTGCGTCGATAGAGGTGTCAAGTATGACGTCATGATCACTGTGACGTCAGCTATAAAAATACACTATAGTACATACAGTTTCGTGGATAATTCGCGGTGAGGATACACTTTTTGACTAGAGGATATAGGATAAAATGGAGTAAATATGGGGTAGTCGCAACTTTTGACCCAGGGGTGGTACAGAGTCAAACATGACATGCACCGGTAGTCCACATGTCAGGGATGACGATGATGTCAGGGATATGACGTCATCACTACGATGAACAAAGTTATAGCAAAAACCAGATGTACACTACGGGACACCCTGAATCACGGTGAGGTTGGTGTTTTACCGTGGTTTTGATAGGGGCTGCAAGGATTTGACAAGATAGGAAAATGAATTGTAGAAATGAAATATCTCGATGGCCCGGCAAGCAAGTGTCATGGGAGTGGGTGCGCTGTGAGAACGGTGTTAAGGTGCGTCGATAGAGGTGTCAAGCATGCTACCACGATGCCTGTGACGTGAGATATAAAATACCCCTATTGTATATACAGGTATATGGATAATCTGAGGAGAGGATACACTTTTTGACTAGAGCTAAAATGAGGTAAAAGTGAAAACTTACCTTCCTGACATGTCCTGACCCAGGGGTGGTGGAGGGTCACACATGGGTGTGTATGCTAGCACACTCGACTACAATCATTGTGACACCACCGGCATGACGTCACCACCCTCAGGACCAAAGTTATAGAGAAAACAAAAATTGCAACAC
>JAFEGE010000009.1 GCA_018240105.1 Verrucomicrobiota bacterium
AAGTTTTCTTCAAGGCCCCTTGGGGTTTTAGGGGCTGCACAGAGCTATACAAAAGATACTAGAACTTTTGTGGCAACCCTTGCCTCTATTCCTAATTTACTAATAGGTCTTGATGTTTGGACCGATATTTCCTGTAAACTTGGCCAGGCGTTTTCTCAAGCAGGAAGTATCTTAGCTATAGCCCCTGCCACAGGCCATTTAATAAAAATTTTCCAAGCGGGTTACTATTACTGTACAGAGAAAGGGGCGAAATTTTCTAAGACCGTTTTAAAAGTCATAAATGAAGCTCTTAGGTTTTTTAGTAAGGCAGCCCACTTTACGATCGGGCTTGTTAAAAGCCACGTCATAACCCTTGGTAAAACACCTATTTTTGCTCTCGAGGCTGTCAAAAATGGTTTTACTGTTTTGGCCGATCTTTTTGATATTTATGAGGCGATTAAAAAATTTCAGAAGCTAAAGGGGCAAAAAGGTCTTTATTCTACAGAGAGCTATAAGAGAGCAGAGTTTCTCCGTATCGTAAATGTTGTAAAAACGGCAGCTGCTATTTTGTTTCATGCAACTGGTTGTGTTGCGCTTTTTTTACCCTTTAAGGTGGGGCCTGTTTTATTGATTACAGGGCCGCTCTATGCCTTAACCTGTCTTGTTTCTAGCGTTGCTGAGACGCGCCTTAGAGATAGCGAGGCGGTTGAACTTAATGGCGCAGAGGTTGTCTTTATAACTAAACCCTCTTAGTATTTCTTTTAAATAAAGCTCTCGCCTTTTAAACTTTCAAGCCCATCCATTTAAAAAAGTTTTACTGTGAAAGAAAAATTATACAGCCGAGAGTGGTTTGTAATCGCTATCGTCCTCTCTTTTATAGGGGCTATGGCGCTTGTCACCTCTCTAAAAAGAAGGAGTGTTGAGGGGCTTTTACACCATTATCAGACCCTGGAAAAGGCCCGTGGGACGTGATTTTATCTCTTTAAGATATATTTCTTGGAGAAAAAAGGTTCCCTATGATATTCTCGCCCGCATGAGTTACGAATTTAGATACTAAAAAGTAACTCTTTCTTTACAGCGAGATTCTAAAAGAATCTTACGCACTAGTGTAAAGGGAAACTGCTATAGTTTAAGGAATAGTATGTCTCTTACGTTGATCGGTAAAAAACGAGGTATGACTCGTTTATTCGATAAAAAAACAGGAAAAATCACTCCTTGCACCGTCATTGAAGTTGCTCCTAACGTCGTTACGCAAATTAAAACTCCAGAAACAGATGGTTACACAGCGTTGCAATTAGCTTCGATCCCGCTTTCTTCTGCCGATAAAGGTAGAGCGAAAAAACCTATACTTGGTGATTTCGCGGCTAAAAATTTAGAGCCAAGAAAGGTCCGTCGTGAAAGTCGTTTAGACAATGTTTCCGAATATACTGTAGGACAAGAATTAGAAGTTAGCCTTTTCAAAGAGGGCGATTTGGTAGACGTTCGTGGCAATAGAAAAGGACGCGGTTACCAAGGGGTTATCAAAAGATATCGCAAAAGCCGTATTGTTAAATCACACGGTGCTGGCGTTGTTGTTCGCCATATCGGATCGGTGGGTTCTTTAAGAGCTCACGGACGCGTGCATAAAAACAAAAAAATGGCCGGACACATGGGTCCTGAGCTTTTCTGTGTAGAATGCCTTAGAGTATTAGGCGTTGATGCAGAGAAAAAAGCTTTGATCGTTAAAGGGTCTGTCCCTGGGGCAAACGGTGGTCTTGTATATATCAGAGGATCCATTAAAGGATAAGCAACATGGCTAGCATAAAGTGTAAAAAATACGATTTGAAAGGTGTGGAAGCAGGTATTGTAGAGCTTTCCTACGACACAGAGAAAGAGGTTAACTCTCAGCTGGTAAAAGACTACATTGTAGCGCTTCGTGAGAACGCCAGACAGTGGTCTGCCAAGGTAAAAGGGAGAAGCGAAAATAACCACTCTGGAAAAAAACCACATGCGCAAAAAGGAACTGGTAAAGCACGCCAAGGTTTTCTAGGTGCTCCTCAGTATCGTGGGGGTGGTAGAGTGCATGGTCCAAGACCAAAATTTGATCAAGAAGTACGTATGAACCGCAAGTCCAAAAGAGCTGTGGTCCAACATCTTCTTGCGCAAAAAATGGAAGAGGGCAATGTAATCTTCTTACAAGATGATTTTGAAACGCATCTAAAAGCTCCTAAAACAAAAGCCATGAGCGCTTTATTTAGTAGCTTAGGATTTAGTGACCTACGAGTTGCTTGCTATGGATTGCCTGAGCAAGTTGCTGGTTGGGGTAACTTTATTAAGAGCGTGAGAAACATCCCGCGCGTTTCTTGCAATGTGATCGACAATATTAATGGCTACGACATCTTAGTAAACGGAAAGATTATCGTTATGGCCTCTGCAAAAGAGCAGCTTGAAGCTGTTCTAAAAAGGTAAGAACTATGAATAGAAAAGAAAAAGTTGTTCTCCAGTCTCTTCATGTAACAGAAAAGACACATGTACTCGGCTCTCTTGTAGATTCAGAAAGCAATCCTTGTGTCAAAAAATGTAAGACAGCGAAGTATGTTTTTATTGTAGCACCTGATGCGAACAAGGAAGAGATCCGCAAGGCTGTGGAGAACATCTATAAAGAACAGAATATTCGTGTGCTTAAAGTGAATACAATCAATCTGCCTCGTAAGCAAAAAAGAGGTAGAGGTAAAATGCGCATGGGCGCCACTGGTATTACAAGAAAAGCCATTGTGACTCTTCGTGAAGGCGATAAACTTGAGTTAGGAGCATAAAGCGATGACAACAAAGACATACAGACCTGTAACGCCAGGAAGAAGACAGTTAATTCACTCTGGGAAAGAAGAGCTTTCAAAGCCTACAAAAAATAAGCCTCACAAAGCTTTCCTTTCGAAGCAGAAGAGATCAAGTGGTAGAAATAACCAAGGTCACCTTACTTCTACAGCTAGAGGTGGTGGACACAAGCGTCGTTACCGCCAAATTGATTTTAAGCGTATGAAAGATGATATTCCTGCCAAAATTTTGTCGGTTGAATATGATCCAAATCGCTCTGCCCACATTGCGCTTATCGCTTATCAGGATGGAGAAAAGCGTTATGTATTAGCCCACAAAGGGGCAAATGTTGGTGACATGGTTCATTCAGGACCAAATGCACCTCTTCGTAATGGTAACACCCTACCTATGATGAACATGCCGATTGGTGCTGTTATTCATAACGTTGAGATTACACCGGGACGCGGCGGACAGCTTATTCGTTCTGCAGGACTTTCTGCCCAGTTAATGGCTAGAAGTGCTGGATACGTTACATTAAAAATGCCATCCGGTGAAGTAAGGATGGTGCGTGAGACATGTCGAGCAACTATTGGTCAAGTGTCAAACGAAGAACATAATCTCTCTGTAACAGGTAAAGCGGGAAGAGCTCGCTGGCTTGGTTGGAGACCTCGTTCTCGCGGTGTTGTAACAAACCCGGTTGACGGAACGATGGGTGGAGGTGAAGGAAAGCATAAAGGACACGTCCCGCGCTCTCGTACAGCCGTACCATCAAAAGGATTTAAGACTCGCTCTAAGAGAAAGAGCACAAGATTAATCGTTAAAGATAGAAGAAAATAGGGGTAATATAAATGCCAAGGTCATTGAGAAAAGGTCCATTTGTAGATCCATCGCTAATGAGAAAGATTGAAAAGGCGAAGAGAGAAAACTCTCGTCTGCCTATCAAGACTTGGTCTAGAAGATCTATGATCGTTCCTGACATGGTTGGTATCAATTTTGAAGTACATAACGGAAAGAAATTTATTCCCGTTTTCGTCAGTGAAAATATGGTAGGACATAAGCTCGGGGAGTTTTCGCCTACGAGAACTTATAGAAAACCTGGTTCTATAAAGAAACCAGCAGCATAAAAGGATAACGGTTTTATGGTAGTAGCTATTGCAAAGACAAAATATGCGCGCGTTGTGCCGAGAAAAGCTCGCCTTGTAGCGGACATGGTTCGCGGAAAAACAGCGCTTGAAGCGATGCTCCAACTTAGTGTGGCAGCTCCTAAAGGGGCTCATTTTTTAAAGAAGACTCTCGCGAGTGCTATTGCCAATGCGGAGAATAACAAAGATGCTAAGAGAGAAGATCTTTATATTAGTGAGGTAAAAGTAGATGAAGGTTCCTACTACAAAAGATCATGGTCTCGCAATAAAGGAAGAAGAGCAGTTATCACGAGAAAAACTAGCCATTTCACAGTAGCTCTAGATGTGCTCTCTAATAAGGAGAATAAAAAGTAGTATGGGCCAAAAAACAAATCCCTTCGGGTTTCGACTTGCAGTACGAAAAAATTGGAAATCTATCTGGTATGCACCGAAAAAAGAGTTCGGTGATCTCCTTCTAGAAGATGTGAAAATTCGTAAAGCTTTGAAAGGTAAAGCTTGTTGCCAAGGTGCAGCTAAGTTTGTCATCAAGCGCATGGGAGATAAAATTGAAGTTACGATCCACACGGCGCGTCCGGGTCTTGTTATCGGTAAAAAAGGTGCCGAGATCGACGTGTTAAAAAAAGAATTAAAGAGATTAACTGGAAGAGATGTTTGGATCGAAGTCGAAGAAGTTAAGCGCCCTGACCTAAATGCTACTTTAGTGGCAGAAGGGATCGCTCTACAATTAGAGCGAAGAGCTGCTTTTAGAAAAGTTCTTAAAAAGACGATTCAAAGCGCGATGGATGCAGGAGCCTTAGGTGTTAAAGTGCAGTGTTCCGGTCGTATCGGTGGTGCTGAAATTGCTCGTAGAGAGTGGTACAAAGAGGGTAAAATTCCTCTACAAAACCTTCGCTACGATATCGATTACGGTGTTGCTAGAGCGGAAACTACATACGGTTCTCTTGGTATTAAAGTTTGGATTACTTTAGGGGAGTATGTAGAAGCACCGAGAGCCGCACCACAAGTGGCTACAACACAACCGACAACGGCACAAGCAGGTTAAGGAGAAGAGAATATGGTTTTAACGCCTAAACGTACTAAATTTCGCAAGACGCAAAAGGGAACTCAACGAGGCCTTAGCAAGCGAGGGAATTTTGTTACTTTCGGTGAATTTGGCATGCAAGTTTTAGAGCGGGGTGCTATTAAAGCTGCTCAGCTAGAAGCTGCACGTGTTGCCATCAACCGATATTTCAGCAGAAAGGGTAAAGTATGGATACGTATTTTCCCTGACAAACCGATTACGAAGAAGCCTGCTGAAACAAGAATGGGTAAGGGAAAAGGCGCTGTAGATCATTACGCAGCTGTTGTACGCCCTGGTAGAATCCTCTTTGAAGTAGGAGGCGTTTCTAAAGACCAAGCGCAAAGAGCGCTCTCTTTAGCAGCTGGAAAAATCGCTCTTACTACAAGATTTGTAGAGCGCTTAGAAACGGTGAACGGATAGGTAGCTAAATGGAATGGGAAAAATTAAAAGAATTAGAGCCACAGCAACTAGAAGATCAAATTCGTAGCTGGCAAAAAGAGAGATTCCAACTTCGTGTAGAAGCGAGTCGGCAAAAGAAGATGGAGAAGCCTCACCATTTTCAAGCGATTAGAAAACAGATCGCTAGAGCCTATACATTAATCAGGCAAAAGAAGGCATAAAAGGTAAGGAAAATGCAGCAGCGGAAAGTATTAGAAGGAGTTGTTAGCTCCAACAAAATGAAAAATACCGTAGTAGTAAAAGTAACCACTACCAAGCGGCATCCAAAGTATGGAAAAGTAATCTCTACAAATAAAAAGTTTTATGCGCATACAGATGCGGATACTTTAAATGTAGGGGACAAGGTGACTATTGAAGAGACACGGCCTCTTTCTAAATTAAAGAGATGGCGAGTAACTAGTAACTAAGGACTGAAAAAATGATTCAACAAGAGACAGACTTAGAAGTTGCGGATAACACGGGTGCAAAGCGCGTAAAATGTATTAAAGTTTTGCGAGGATCGAGAAGACGATACGCTTCTGTAGGGGATATTATCGTTTGCAGCGTAAAAGAGTCGATCCCTAAAGCAACTGTAAAAAAAGGTGAAGTTGTTAAGGCGGTTATTGTACGCACAAAGCAACCGATCAGAAGAGACGATGGCTCGTATTTACGGTTTTACATAAACAGCTGCGTTATTTTGGATGATAAATTAGAGAATCCAAAAGGTACGAGGATTTTTGGACCTGTAGCGCGAGAATTGCGTGAGAGAGGTTTTATGAAAATTCTCTCCCTTGCTCCAGAGGTAATTTAAACACGGTAAGTCAGGATAGAGTATGAAATTAAAGAAAGATGATCCGGTTATCGTGATATGCGGTAACGATCGTGGTAAAGAAGGGAAAATTGTTGCAATCCAAGGTGATAAGGTTGTTGTACAAGGTGTGCAGCTCCGTAAAAAACACCAAAAGAGCAGAGACCAGAAAAAAGGTGGCTCTATTGTAACTTCGGAAACACCGATACATATCTCCAATGTGAGCTATAGCGACAACGGAAAGCCGGTAAAATTACGTGTGAGAGAAGTGGAAGGAAAGAAAGAGGTCTTTATTAGAACTAAAGATCGCGAAGAAAAAGTCATTAGGAAGATATAATTTATGCAAGAAGCCGTATTGAAAAGCCGCTATCACCAAAGTATAAAGAAACAGCTCCAAGAGAAGTTTCAGTATAAGAATGCGATGCAAATCCCAAAAATGGTAAAGGTTGTCATTTCTATGGGTCTTGCAGAAGCTTCTAAAGATAAGCAACTTATAGAGCTTTGTTTACAAGATCTTAAGAACATCTCCGGACAAAAACCTATCTCTAATAAATCGAAGAAAGCGATTTCGAACTTTAAATTGCGGGAAAATCAAGTTATTGGAGCGACGGTTACTTTAAGAGGCGAGCGCATGTACGACTTTATCGAGCGCTTTGCCCATATTTGTACGCCACGTATTCCAGACTTTAGAGGTTTTAAAAGAAAAGGGGATGGAAGAGGGAATTACTCATTAGGTGTAAAAGACCAAATGATTTTTCCAGAAATTAACCTAGACACACTGCGTTTTGCGCAAGGGATGAATATCACTTTTGTGACATCTGCGACAAATGACAATGAGTGTTTAGAATTATTAAGTTTAATGGGTCTTCCCCTGAAATCAAAGAATAACTAAAAGAGGTCATCTCAATGTTAAACGATCCTATTGCTGACATGCTGACGAGAATGAGAAACGCCAATCTTCAGAAGCATCGTTATGTCGATGTTCGAAAGAGCAAGATGATTCAAGCGATCCTTTCCGTACTAAAAGAAGAAGGGTTTGTGAAAGAATTTCAAATGCTCGAGGAAGAGCCAATGATACGCGTCTACCTCAAATTTGATGAAGATAGAGAGCCTTTATTAAAAGGCATGAAAAGAGTCTCTACACCAGGTAGACGAATTTATGTAAAATGGCCAGAAGTGCCGTTAGTTCGTAGAGGGATTGGTATGGCAATCGTTTCTACGTCTAAGGGAATTAAGAGTGGTTTCGATGCTCGCAAAGAAAAGGTTGGCGGCGAGCTTATTTGTACAGTTTGGTAACGAGATAAAAAGGTTAAGCGATGTCAAGGTTAGCAAAAAAACCGATACAACTTCCCGCAAAAGTGGAAGTGAGCATAAACGGGCCAAAGGCCCTAGTAAAAGGTCCTAAAGGTCAGATAGAAATTTTTCTTCATGACGGCGTGAACGTTTCTGTTAAAGAGAACAACCTCTTTATACAAGAGAGCGAGCAGTTACAGCATAAGCCTTTTTTAGGTCTTACCTATGCGCAATTCAAAAACGCAATTATGGGCGTAGTCTCTGCATACGAGAAAAAATTAGAACTAGTAGGAATTGGTTATAAAGTCGCTTTAAAAGGAAATAGTTTAGACTTTGCGCTTGGATTTTCACATCCACTGCAAGTAGAGATTCCTAAGGGGCTTGAAGTAAAAGTAGAAAAAAACGTCTCTATCAGCATCACAGGTGTTGATAAGCAGGTAGTGGGTCAATTTGCTGCTAGCATACGCTCTTTAAAACCGCCTGAGCCTTATAAGCAGAAAGGGATTCGTTATCACAATGAAGTAGTCAGAAAGAAAGCGGGCAAAACAGCTAAGTAGAGTATTCATCATGCATAGAGAAAGTAAAAACAATATAAACAGACAAGCTAAAAGAAAAGTACGAGTGCGCAAAAAATTATTGCGTTTAGAAAGACCGCGTCTTAGCGTGTTTCGTTCTTCTAAGCATATTTATGCGCAAGTGATCGATGATCACAAAAACGTAACGATTGTAGGTGTTGGTAGTTACCATAAAGACTTTCAGAAAATGAAAGGCAATATGGAGATTGCTAAAAAAATCGGAGAGACTCTCGGAAAGCTTGCTTTGGAAAAAAACATTAAAGAAGTCGTTTTTGATCGTGGAAAATACAAGTTTCATGGTCGCGTAGCTGCCCTTGCAGAGGGTGCACGTCAAGCCGGCTTGTCATTTTAGTTAAGGATAGGGATTGCCAATGTCAAATGATAGAAAAGGAAGATCTAAAGAAGAAGGCTCTCCAAAAGGAGATTTACAAGAGAAAGTTCTCTTTATCAACCGTTGTGCCAAGGTGGTCAAAGGTGGTAGACGCTTTAGTTTTTCTGCTCTCGTGGTAGTAGGTGATGGAAATAAGCGCGTCGGAATGGGATTTGGGAAAGCAAATGAAGTAACAGATGCGATTCGAAAAGCTGTAGAGGATGGACGTAAAAACCTGACCTCTTTTGAGATAGACAACGATACCATCCCTCACGAAGTAGAAGCGTCTTATGATGGAGCTAAAATCATCATCAAAACAGCAACGCCTGGTACAGGTGTTATTGCTGGATCGCATGCACGTGCGGTATTGGAGATGCTTGGTGTGAAGGACGTAGTGGCAAAAAATTTAGGTGGTAACAACCCTTGCAACCAAGTACGCGCTACATTTAAAGCACTTGCACAATTACAGAACCGAGAAAAAACTCTCTCGCAGAGAAAATCGTAAAGAAGGGACAAGTAGATGGTTACATTATCAAAACTAAGAAATAGTCACCTCGTAAGATTTCAATCTAAGCGAGTAGGAAGAGGTGTCGGCAGCGGTCTTGGTAAGACATGCGGTCGTGGTACTAAAGGGGATAAATCTCGAAGTGGTTATAAAAAACGCCACGGTCAGGAAGGGGGCCAGTTGCCTGTTTTCCGTAAGATCCCTATCCGCGGCTTTTCTAGAGGTAGATTTAGAGAAGATGAATTCACAATCAACCTTAAATGGGTAGAGAAATACTTTGAAGATGGCGCTACTGTGAATCTTGCTTCTCTGCAAGAAAAACAGCTTATTGCCAAGAAAAAGAGCCCTAAAATTAAAGTTTTAGGTGTAGGTGATCTCTCTAAAAAACTATCTTTCGAAGTGCATGCTGTTTCTGCAAGCGCTAAAGAAAAAATCGATAACGCCAAAGGGCAAATTAAGTACCTCGTATGAGCGCTACTCTAAAAAAAATTTTTTCTATCCCGGAACTTAGAGAAAAGATTCTTTACACTCTTCTTCTATTATGCGTATGTCGTATTGGGGCTTATATTCCCGTGCCAGGCATCAACGGAGAAGAGGTTGTAAAATCTTTTCAGTATATGACAAGAGGCAGCCAGAATTTATTCCAATTAATGGATATTTTCACAGGTGGCGCCTTTGCTCAGATGACAATCGTAGCCCTTGGGGTTATGCCATACATTTCAGCCTCTATCATTATGCAGCTTCTTATGGCAGTGATCCCTTCTCTACAAAGAGAAATGAAGGAAAATAGCGACCAAGGCCGCCGTAGAATGGGGAAATGGACGCGTATTTTTACGCTTTTCATCGCCGTTTTACAATCGGCTCTTTATGCAAAGCAAGCGATGTTTTTTCATATGTCCTCTTCAGGGGTGATATATGATTCCATTTATCAAGTGCAGGCGTTTGGATTTCCATGGCTCTTCTTTCTCCTTGTTATCGCAACGATGACGACAGGCTCACTCTTTTTAATGTGGGTGGGAGAGCAGATAACAGCTAAAGGTATTGGCAACGGTATGAGTCTTATCATTACGCTCGGTATCATATCTTCTCTGCCAAGCACAGTCGGCTCTATTGTAAAGCAATTAAATCTAGATTCTCAAGAGATGGGACAGCTCAGCTTTTCTAGCTTGGTGGTTTTAGCCGGACTTTTTGTCTCAATTATTGCAGGTACTATTTCTATCATCCAATCGACAAGAAAAATACCTTTGCAATATGCGACAAGAAGAGGCGGTAATTTTGAGGGTGAGGGGGCGGCTGCTTCAACAGCGCACATTCCTTTAAAAATAAACTATGCAGGTGTTATTCCAGTTATTTTTGCCTCCTCTTTTTTGATGTTCCCAGCGACGATTGCGCAATTTTTAGGAGCACAAGGGGTTCTTGGTAAAATAGCAACTTTTCTATCACCAGGCAACTGGGTCTATGGCATCTTGTATGTAAGTTTGATTATAGGGTTTACCTATCTTTGGACGGCTATGTCTTTTCATCCAGACCAAATAGCTTCTGATATGAAAAAAAATGGCGCTTTTATTCCAGGGATCAGACAGGGCAAGCCTACACAAGATTATTTAGAAAATTGTATGAGTAGACTTACGTTTGTAGGAGCAATTTTTTTGGCATTAATTGCCGTTTTGCCTACACTAGTAGGTAGATTATTGGGAGTCGATCAAACGATTAGCCATTTTTTTGGAGGAACTTCTCTTTTGATTCTTATCGGAGTTGTTTTAGATACCTCTAAACAGATTGATTCTCATCTACTTATGGAGCGATATGACGGCTTTATGAGTAGAAGAAAAGGTAAAATTTAAAGTACTAACAGGGAAAGAGTTGTATGCCTAGGATTGCGGGAGTTGATATCCCTAAAAAGAAAAGATTAGAAGTGGCCCTGACCTACATTTATGGGATGGGAGAAAAGCGCGCCAAAGATGTGATTGCAGCCTTAAAACTCAATCCAGATATGCATGCAGAAAAACTAACAGAAGCAGAGACCGCACAGCTTACTTCTCATATCCAGTCACACTATGCTGTGGAAGGGGATTTGAGACGCGAGACGCAAGCTAACATTAAACGTTTAGTGGCTATCAATAGCTACCGAGGCATGCGTCATAAATTAGGACTACCAACACGTGGCCAACGAACAAGAACAAATGCTCGTACACGTAAAGGTAAGAAGAAGACTGTTGCAAACAAGAAAAAAGTAACTAAGTAATAACCCGAACATCTCGGATATAAAGTAGATGTACAATTTACGATAAGCGAGGAGAGAGAGACAATTGGCAAAGGAGACGCAAACAACCAAAGTAATGAAGAAAAAGCCGCTGAAAGCGAAAAAAAAGCGTTCAGTATCTTCTGGAGTAGCGCATGTAAAGGCCACTTTTAACAATACAATTATCACTATCACAGATCCTTCAGGGAATGTTTTAGCTTGGGCATCTGCTGGAAAAGTAGGCTATGCTGGATCTAGAAAATCTTCTGGATTTGCTGCTACTGTAGCGGCTCAAGATGCAGCGAAATCAGCTGTAGCTATGGGAATGAAAGAAGTGGAAGTGATGCTTGTAGGGCCTGGAGCAGGCAGAGAATCTGCTGTGCGAGGCTTAGCGACCAGTGGGCTTGTTATCACTATGATTAGAGATGTAACTCCCATTCCTCATAATGGGTGTCGTCCTCGTAAGAGAAGAAGAGTATAAAAAGACGCTGTAGGAGAGGTCAAGTATGTCAGTAAAATATGGCAAATTCGAATTGCCAAGCAAAATTAAAATTGAAGAGCCCGAAGCGTTAGATGATATCTGCCGTGTAGTTGCCGAGCCCCTAGAACGTGGCTTTGGCCATACTTTAGGAAATGCTCTTCGTAGGGTTATGTTGACTTCTTTGGAAGCACCAGCAATTCTTTCTCTACATATAGAGGGAGTGCCTCACGAGTATATGGCTGTTGAAGGCGTTATTGAAGATATGACGCATATCATCCTAAACTTTAAAGGTGCCCTTCTTCGTAAGCTGCCTGTAGACACAGAGATGAGTTCTCGTCGTGTGAAAACAGTCCATAAAGATTTAGAGATCACACAAGAGATGCTAGATAATAACGGTGGTCAATATAAAGTGACCCTGCAAGATCTTTTTGGTGAGACAGAGTATGAAGTTATTAATCAAGATGAGAAGATGTTTACTGTAACAAAACCTTTTCATAGAAAAGTAACATTCAAAATCGGTATGGGAAGAGGTTATTTGCCAGCAGAGAGACATAATCTAACTGGTAAAGTTGTAGACGAGATCTTTATTGACTCCTCTTTTTCTCCGGTAAAGCTTGTGAATTATTTCGTAGAGAATTGCCGTGTAGGGGGAGAGACCGACATGGATCGTCTTGTTTTAGAGATTAAGACAGATGGTAGAATTACTGCTAAAGAGGCGCTTACTTTTTCAGCGCAAATAGCTAATTTACATTTCTCTATCTTTGATGAGCTTAAATTCCAAACTATTACTTATGAGACTGAGGAAGCAGAAGAATCTCTTGAAAAAGATTTAATCCTCAATAAATTAAGCTTAAAGATTAGCGAGATAGAGCTTTCTGTCCGTTCAACTAATTGCCTTGCACAGGCAAATATTGAAACGATTGCTGAACTTGTTATCATGCCTGAGCATGAAATGTTAAAGTTCCGCAATTTTGGAAAGAAATCGCTTAATGAAATCAAAGCAAAATTAGAAGAGATGGGTCTACACCTCGGTATGGACCTTGTCAAATACGGCATCTCTCGAGATAATGTGAAAGATGTTATAGAACAATCCGCTGCTGACAGCGATAGTGAAGCAGAGTAAAGGAAATTAGAGATGAGACACAGAAAACATAAGTCAAGATTAAGTAGAACTCTTTCGCATAGAAAAGCGCTCTTAAAAAATATGGCTAAATCTTTCTTTATGCATGAGCGGATCGAAACAACTGTAGAAAAAGCTAAAGAGCTTAAAAAAGTTGTAGAGCCGCTAATTACACTTGCTAAAGAAGACTCGCTGACAAACCGTAGAAGAGCTATTGCTTCTCTTGGGATTCAATTTAACAGTTTGACTCCTAAAGAAGCCAGGGCTGCAAAAGCGGGCGACACTTCTTCCTATAACGATGACCGCCAGCTTCTAAACAAGCTTTTTGCGGAACTTGGTCCTAAATTTAAAGAGAGACCAGGTGGGTATACCCGTATCGTACGTACTGGAACTAGAGTCGGCGATCGCGCCTCTGTTTGCATTATCGAGTGCGTAGAGTAATCTAACTATATATAAGACCCTTACAGTTCTTGTAAGGGTCTTTTTTTTATACCGAGAGTAATTCAAGAATCGAGATATAACAAGAAGGTGCCTTGCATTTGAAATAGCCAAATGCCGGTGCCAAAATTTAGCTAAACTTAAAAAGTTGGCTAAATTTGGCAATTTCAAAACTAGGAGCTACTGCCGATGTTAAAACCGATTCTTGCATCACGAGCGGTATATAACATTCTATTTATAAAGCTCTTATATCAAAGGTTTAAATCTTAATCTAAAAGTAATAATCTCTTTCTTTCTCTGAAAAGTCTTACTTGAAACCCTTTGACTAGTAGTCTGATAAGTTTAAATCATCTCTTTATTAATCTATTTTTTAGTGTTAGAAAAAAGGATCTAATGTTTTGCCGTTGACGAGGGGTTTTAAATCAATTATAATTAGGGTATAGACTAGAAAGATTGGGCTGTGATGGTGCGGGTTGCGATTAATGGATTTGGACGTATCGGTAGGCTAGTATTGCGAGCCCTCTTCGACGATCCTCAGATTACGGTCTCTTTTGTTAATGATGTTGTACAACCCGACTTACTTGCCTATCTCTTACAGCACGATACTGTGCATGGTAAATGGGAAAAACATTGTAGGGCAGAGGGTTCTTTTTTAGTTATAGACAATAAGAGAATCCAAGTCTGTAGTGAAAGAGATCCTAAGGATCTCGCTTCAGTCTATAAAGAAATACCAGTCGACATTACGATAGAGGCTTCAGGGCTTTTTACTTCCAAAGAAAAAGCGATGGGCCATATAGCGGCTGGTGCAAAACGAGTCGTTATTACAGCTCCTTCTGCAGATGCACCTATGTTTGTTATGGGGGTCAACCATTTAGAGTATGATCCTGAAACAGATATTGTTGTTTCAAATGCATCATGTACCACTAATTGCTTGGCGCCCCTTGTAAAGGTGCTCCATCAGAATTTTGGTGTTATAGAGGGTTTGATGACGACTGTACATGCTGTTACAGCTACCCAAAAGACTGTAGATGCTCCAGCAGCAAAAGACTGGAGAGGAAGCAGAAGCGCTTTTGGTAATATCATTCCTTCTACAACGGGCGCTGCTAAAGCTGTTGGTAAAATATTACCATCTTTAGAAGGTCGGTTGACTGGAATGGCATTTCGTGTTCCTGTATTAGACGTCTCTGTAGTTGACCTTACAGTACGGCTAGAAAAAGGGGCTGGAAAACAAACAATTTTAGAAGTAATGCAGCAAGCTGCTTTAGGGGATTTGAAAGGTATTTTAGGAGTGACGCAAGAAGAGGTTGTTTCAGCAGATTTTGTGAGCAACAAACTCTCTTGCATTTACGATCATTTGGCGAGTATCGAATTGAACCAACATTTCCATAAGATAGTAGCTTGGTATGATAACGAATGGGGCTATGCCAATCGAGTCGTGGACTTGGTTCGCTACATGTCCCAGGTAAATGGGAGTATGCGAGTTAACGCATCCCACGTACAATAAAATTAAACTATGGAAGAGAACTGTGAATTTTACACGAGAACCAATAATAGAAACAATTATATCAGCGAGGGAAGGGTTTAAACTTTCCTTAAAAAGTAGCAAAACAGCAGCCGGAGAAGAGATTTTAGTAGATGCCGTAGAGGTGGTCTCTTTTGGAGGCTCGTTTTTCTATCGCTGCTCTGAAAAAGCAAAACCCTTTTTTATCCCAGCCGGAGATTATGAGATCGTAGAAGTGCGTGAAACACGCCTTGTTCTCAAAACCGCAAATGTAGAAAAAGCGATTAAAATTGGTGGGGGAAAAGACTCTCATAAGCATAACAAACCCCAACCAGCACCAGCTACAGAAGTGAGCGATTTAGAAGAAAAAATCCAAGTTGCCTCTGAAGAGTCGCCACCCCTTCGACAAGAAGGCAAACGCGATAAAAAAAGATACAGAAAGAAAAAGGGTAACAATAACAACCATAGAGAAGATAGATCCTCTTCTGCCTCAGCCTCCCCATCCGGAGAAGCAGCGGCTCCCAAAGAGGGTGAAATTATCACATCGGCCTCTATGTTTAGCCATCTTCTTCGGCCTCCTGAAAACCTTATTTCTGAATCGCTGCAGAAAAAGTATCGTAAAGAAGAGCTTCTTGCAGCTCCTGAAGTTGCCTCTGCCGTAACTTCTAAGGGAGAGACACCGCCGCTTTGGATAAAAACCCAAGAGACGACTTTTACCGAAGAGGTAAAGGCCGATGCGGAACTTATTTCAGAAGCCCCAGGGCCATATGATCGTCTAGAAGAAGATAATAAGGGAGACCCTCTCTTACATCTCTCTCTACCTGATTTTGAAGACCGTATGTAATCTTCGTGCCTCCTTGCTGTATGCAAGGAGGCTCTTTCTCTAGAGTTAAAAAACCATTCTTGCATTAGACTTCTTTCAAAACCCCATTCGTTTGTTAAAATGCCTTTTTTTGGCATCTTTTTTAAGGATTTTTTCGACCATATGTACACATATGCTCTCAAAATTCCTTAGAAAACCTGCTCAAAAATAGTTCATTTTTCCAAACAAAGCGAGTTTCGAAAGAAGCCTAATAGCGTGCAAAAAAAATCACCTTCTCTTTATAATAAGCGTGCTTCTTAGCTTAACAAAGTTTTTATGCACCGCTCTTCGCGATATCTTCTTTTTACCTCCTTGCTAGCGCTTAACCTCTACGCAAGCGAGATCGAGATCGATCTAAAAAATCCAACCTATAGAAATGGGGTTCTATCGACAGAAGAGGGCGGTATTATCCAAACCGATGAGATGCGCATCCAAGCTCACACTATCGCCTATACAAAGCGAAAAGATGAGCATTTTCTTACCGCACGGGGCAACCTTTTAATCACCTTGCAAGGCAAGTTTTTTATAGGTGACAGCTTTACCTATAACTTTCTAACGAAAGAGGGTGAATTAACAAGGGCTGTGACGCGGATGGAGAACATCTTTGTCGATGGCGAGAGAGTTTTATTTCATAAAGATGGCACCCTTTCAGTATCTTCGGCTTTTGTAACAACTTCAGAGGCAAGCCCACCTTTGTGGAAAATAGCAGCTGAAAGTGCCACTATCGATGGCTACTCTGCCATCAAAGCCAATAATCTTAAGCTCTCTCTTTATAATACTCCGATCTTTGCTCTTCCAAGCTACACAACTACCCTTCGTAAAGAAGAGATAGAAGAGCCGGCCTCCCTCTACCGCGTTTTTTGGGAGAAAAAGCAGGGGCCATTATTTCTCTTTCGCTACAGGCTCTTTGAAAATGAAAATAGCTCGCTTTTTTGGCGTCTAGAGTACCGTCTCCGCAGAATCGATAAAACGATAAAACAAGGTGCTGGGACAGCTTTTGAGTATAACTATATAACGCAAAATAAAGCGCACAGCCTCGAGACTCGCAATTTTTACGCCTATGACACCTTCTATAACGATCTAAATCCCGAGCGTTTTAAACATCGCTACCGAATCCAGGGGGTCTACACAGGCCATAGCGAGAATAAAAAAATAGAGACATTCGCTAGATGGGATCTTTTAAGCGATCGCTATATGCGCTCAGACTTTCCAACGCAGCTTTTTGAACTCACAACTTTAGAGCGGACCGAAGCCTTTATAAAAGCGCGCTATGATGCTGCCTTCGCCTCTCTCTACGCAAGACCCCGCCTAAATGATTTCACAGGCTTTCAACAAGAGCTACCAACTTTTAAAATCGCCTTTAAGCCTTACTCTTTTGGAAATACAGGCCTTATTTTAGAAAACTCTTTAAAGCTCTCCAATCTCGATTATGTCTATGCAAAAGAGTTAGAAAGCGCGGTGAAAAACTTTCACGCCTCTCGCTTTGAGATAAATCAGGCTCTACATCGCTCTTTTTCTGTAGGCCCTCTTTTTATCACCCCAGAGATCGGCTCTAACCTTATCTATTACGGTAACACACCAAATGATACAACCCACTTCCAAGCTGTTGGCAAGTACGCTCTAGAGACAAATTTACCTCTTTGGAAAAGCTATGAGACTGGCACGCACCTTGTAAAACCCTATGCCAACTACCTAGGGCTTATCACATCTACAAACTCTCTACAAGATCACTTTATCTTTAGTAGCAACGACGGTTTTCACAATGTCAATGACCTAAAGTTCGGTCTTCTCAATAACTTTACCGCAACCTCTCCCCTTTTACCGACAACCACTTTAGACCTCTCGCTCCACCACTTTTTTAACTCTCCCCATCTAAAGAGCCTCTTTCCTAAAGGCGAAAGTAAACTCACCTTTGAGTACCCACGATGTCTCTTCACCACAACCCTTGGCTGGAATGGTGAAGTTAAAAAGCTAGACTACGCAAACTTCCAATTTGGCCTTACTTACAATGAATACTTCGCCTTCTCTTTTGAGCTCTCTCATAGAGGCCCCTACGCCTGGCGCAAAAACAACCAAACAAACTACATCTTAGATCTTACACATCCCATAGAAGAGCTCTACCACTCGCCACTCTCTGATCCCCGCACAACTCTTCTCGCTAAATGGGAACTCAAAATTGCTCCCTTCTGGACGCTTGACATTGCAAATCAAATCGGCAAAAGACCAAACGAGCCTCTCTATCACGAATCGAAAGTCGATTTATATACAGTTATCTCTAACACCTGGCGCCTTCGCCTCTCCTACACACGCGCTGTCAATACAAATGCCTTCTCCTTCGGCATCAATCTTCTCTAGACTTTTTTATCTTGCCCTCCAAATTATCTTTAAGATAAAATGTTCGTTTCTTAACACGGAGTTAATCTATGCCGACTACAGTCACAGTTCATCCCCCTCGTTCTTTTATAGATAGATATTTTCTCTTCCAACCAGAAGACAACTGGGTTCGCATAGCAGGAAAAATTGTTAACTGGTTATTAATCATACCGTTTTTTGGCCTGAACGTCCTCGCTCTTGCTTTTTACGATGTTTGGCGCTGGGATGCTCATACTGACATCGACTTACCACCACGTCTTCCCTTTGGCCTTTTTGCCAACTTATTTCCTAGACGCTCACACCTTTCCGGTAATCCGATTGTGCCGATTCGTGTTACAGGACATTATAGAGCACCGCAATATGTACGCGCTCCACTATCTTATGTTCCCCCTTTTCTAGCCGGCTCTGTTCCACCACTTCCTCCCCCTGCAATGCCAACGCCTCCTTTAGCTCATCATCAAGTAGCCAGAGATGTTGCGCCTCGTTGGGGAATGGCACCTCCACCAGCTGCTCATGCTTCGGTAGCTCCGGTTCCACGTCCTCCCGTTTTTCAAGCCCCTCCACCACCACCTGCCCATCCAACACCTGCAGGACAGCGTGCCGTAGTCGGAGGTGCGGTAGAAAATCCTCACAGATCTAGAGGAGGTCCTTCTGCGCAGCCTGCCCGAGATGGACTAAGTGGTACTTCTGGAGTAGCATTCCCACCACCACCTGGTATTTATGCCCCACAAGCGCCTCACATGGGTGGCGCTCCAGGAGCTCCTCCATATAGATATCCGGTTGGAGCACGACAAGGCTAGCTATGTCTCTTCCACCAACACCACATCTACCGCGTATCACCCCCGCTCTGCGGGGGTATGGTCCTCCGCCATTACCCCCTTCTGAATCCTCAAGGGGATCTGCCACAACGACAACAGTTGCAGCGGCAGTTTTCGATTCTCTTTGCTTACCACATCCGCCCCCTATTCCTCGCCCACAAACAGCTGCAGCGACTCGCCTTACACCGGATGGTGCTCCTCAACCCCACCCTAAACCTAAAGCTAACCCACTCCATCGATATGCTCTATCCGTTTTTGGTAGATCTCGTGGCAGTGTAGATAGCGGCAGTATTATCATTACGGGGCAGCCTACAGCTTCATCACCAAAATGCCCCTTGCCGACTCGTCTAGCTCCCTTAATACTGCCAAGCGCATATCTCAGAGAGCACGCCAGCGAATCGGGCTCCACTATA